>JAHEIA010000209.1 GCA_024639625.1 Chromatiales bacterium | reverse complement strand
TGTGGTTGGTTGCACGTTCGCCAGTGCGTCCGTGTTGGAGGAAATGATAGGCCCCGCCGTCAACCGCGGCCGTGATCCTTTGCACCTGGGTTTCGTGCGATATTCACGCAAGTGGCGGGAGGGTCCCGCGGGGACGGAAGTTGTAACAGTGGGTGTTACGGCAATTTCGCTTCTCGTTGATCCGGATTAGGAGATTCAATTCGGCATTCTGTTCAACCCAAGCGTAGATTGCAGTGGACGGGATTCACCCGCGCCGTTCGTCGCACCTACGGAGACCTTCAGACCGGAGCCCACAATGGTTTCCGATTCTGCCTCGGAACGAACCTGCGCCATGGATGCTTGTCGAGCCGATCACCGATGGTGAGACCACGGCCGATTTGTAGCCTCGGCCCGGTTAGAGAATCAACCTTCGGCGACGTGGTCTTCGCTATCGTTGCCCTCAAGGACGAGCGGCAGTTAGCATCCATCGGAAGGGGGAATAGGCCCGCAAGGGCCGTCAAATGTGCCGCAGCCGTGGATTGCCGAGGCATTCGGTGCTCTCCTATCAAGCTACCGAGTGCGCACACGCCGGTACAGGCCTCAGAACAAGGTCGGCCCCAGGGTCGTGGGAGAAAAACAGTCTTCGGTGGCGGATTTGAGCAAGTGGTCGGGCACGGGTCTATCCACGTGGAGCGGGTCCCGGACCAGATATAGGTGATGCGATCGCCGCTCGAATGCAGGCTGCTATCCGCCGTTTTTGTTTTTTGCTGATGTGCGTCTCGCGCGACCCTTTTTCTTCTTGTCTCGAGGGTGTAGCCGCTTGTCGAGACTGGAAGGTGACATGCCGTGCGAATCCGCAATGCGCTCGAGTGCCGTTAGGTAGGCCGCACCTTTCCGGTTCGCATCCAGCAACGGGTCAGCGCGTATGTACTGCATTTCAAGTTGGATCAGTTCGCGGAGCGTTTCTGTTTCGAGGCCCTTTCTGCGATCCTTTGGGCGTTTTGTCGGCCTGCGTAGCCAGAGGGCCTGCTCCGCATCGATATCGTCCAGGATGCGACCAATGGCATCGGTAACGAACGCATCAATCATGGGCGGCACGCTGAGGTTGTTTTGCTTTCGCAGATGGTATTGCTTAAGCAGCATCTTCGCGGCTTCGCTGGAATCGAGCAGCCATACGGGGAAAGGGTGCGTTACGCCCTCGATCTTCCGCAACGCCTCATCCTTGGAGATACCGCACTCAGCCATACGCGAGTAAAGCTGTTTCTTGGGGATACGCCTTTCGGCAAGATCCACAAGAAACTGTAACCTCTTCTCATCGTGGATTAGCGCGGTCACCAATCAACTCCCGATAGCAGTTCCAGTGCGGGTCTTGCCTGCATCCTGTCCCCGGTATCCGAATCCCACCCGAGTTACGGCCAAGGCGAGCCGGACTGAGAATATCAAGCATGCACGGGCGTCGCCGGCTAGCCGGTTTGCGTAAAGGATGGGACCTGACATGGTCGTAACCCCGATTCTGCGCATACTGGGAAAGATCTCCGTCGGCACCCTGCTCCAGTATGAACGTCACGTCGGTAAGATCAAGAAGGCAGGGGCAGATATTGGTCGCATGGAAAGCGCAGCCCCGCCTTTGTTCAGCGAGAGCGTGTGTCGGCCCGCGCGAATGATTATTCGAGTCCGCGAGCGCACTCGAGTGTGCGAACCCAATGACGAGTCGTCTTGGACGGCAGTGACATGCGAAACTCTCAAACGATGCCCGATTCCTGCGCTTTCATGTCGAAGAGGGCGTCCGCAGGCCTTGTGCGCCAACTGCCCTAGCGCTGCTCGTGCCTCGAGTCTAGGATGGCGGGTTGAGATCGCGCGTCTAAACAATCGATCGTTGGTGCGACGCGAAATTCCCACGCTGGATCGTAAACAGAGAATGACCATGGATTCCACGAGACCGCATTGACCCGGGCCTTAGCGCGAGTATGATTGCGCGAGGCTTACACCGCGGTCCATCCGCTCGCGGCGCAGTATAGGGTGCAACGCGAATTACAGAGGTTCTGATATGTCGTTCTTAACAAGCAACGAATGGGTTTGTCGCGAAGACCAACGAACACAGCGCCCGCCGGACCGATGGCTTGCCGCTCGGTTTCGCTTGCTTTTTTCCGCCGGGTGCCTTGCCGTCCTATTGAGTTTTCCTATCGCTGGGTCTGCCGAAATCGTCGCCGAGGTCTACGGTAATCCGATCGACAGCAGCGAATTAGAGCCGCCCGCATCTCTCAGTGAGCGCATCAAAGCTACGGGATCCGTCGACTACGAGGCTTGGACAACAGGCTACAAGCGCGGCAAGTTCGTCGGCCTGCTCATGGGGCGCGTGCGGGAAGAGCGCACCCGGAACGCGGAATATGCGCCTACCGCAGAGGAGGTCGAGGCTGTTGTTCGCTTGCAAGTTGAGGCGGGCGGGGGCGAAGCGAAAGGCCACGCCGAGAGAGCGGTCGCGGCGGAGCATGTCACCGGTGAAGAACCGAGCCCGGATTTGGAGAAAACCGAACAACAAGGCGAACCAACTCGAGCAAGCACCGAACAAGACGCATTGCCGGCGGAAACATCCACCCAGGCACGGGACAATGCCGCAGCGCAAATCGCAGCCTGGAAGCTCCGGCGATCTCTCTACGCGCAGTACGGGGGGAGGGTCGTCGTCCAGGGAACGGATTACGAACCGGTCGACGCCTACAAGCGATGCCTGGAAGATCTGGTCGCGGCGGGTGACATCGCGATCCGGGACCCTGCGTATGCCGGTGTCCTGAATGATCTCGACCGCTACTTGACGACGCGCCGGAACTTCGCCACCGACGAAGACGCCAAGAACTATTTCGCCTCGCCCTGGTGGGAGACCCGACCGCAGGGACCGAGCGCAGGGGAGTAGGATCGAGACTTCATCCGCGTCCCTCACAGGGGATGTACTAGTGAGGCCGGACCGATCGCTTTATCCCGGCATGATGCGCAGCGCACGTCGGTTTCCGCACCCCAGCCGATCGGCGCTTTCCTGCCAGGCCCAAACCGCGATCAAGGCCATGAGACCGAACCCACATGCGATGAGGATCGCGTTGAACCATCGAAAGGACGAGACACAACAGGAAAGGATGGGCGCTGGGCGCTCGGTGCGTTGCATCCATATCGTCGAGCGCAGACCAGGTACCAAACAGGGAAACCGCGGCGTGCTCCCGCGCTTTGCTATCGATGTTGCAGCATGGGTTGCTTTGCGCGACATCCGACCACTTCGTTTCGGGGCCAGCATTGCTTGCGGGGTGCTCCTGTCCGCATGCGCGGGCTCGCCCCTGAGCGACTACGACCTGAACGTTCCAGCGCAGACGCTCCGAGTCACGACGGCTCCCGCCGTAGCCGATGGGCGCACACGATTTCGCGAGATCTTCTGCGCCATTGCCGCATCGAGACAAGCGGCGGATGCAGAAGCCGTGGCTTGCGAAAACTTCCTGCTTCGGCTCAGCGACGAAGCTGCGCCGCTGGAGATCCAACCGTCTCTACCGGAAGCGGACTTGCGGCTACGGGTCATCCTGGTCGGTGGTCTCCTGAGCGACTGTGTCCACGATCTCGCCGCGCTCTATATGGAGGCCTCGCAGGCGTTGCGCGAGCGCGGCTACCAAGTCGAGCTGATTCCGGTAGGCGGGCTTTCCAGCAGCCGCCGCAACGCGCAACAAATCGCCGCCTTTGTGTCGCGGCTCGATCTTCAGCCGGACGAGAAGTTGGTGTTGATTGGCCATTCAAAAGGTGCAATCGACATCTTGCAGTTTCTCGTCGATTTTCCCGATTCGCGCGAAACCGTGGTGGCCGTCGCCAGCATCGCCGGAGCGATCAACGGCTCGCCGCTGGCGGATTGGGTGGGCGAATCCGCTCGCCCTTGGCTGGGCTGGGTGCCAGAGTCCTGGTGCACCCCGGGCGACAGCGGAGCGCTCGACGATCTGGAACGTTCTAAACGCATGGATTGGTGGCTGCGGAATCGGCTACCGGATAGCGTCCGCTACTTTTCTGTGGTCGCCTTTACACGGCTTGAAGAAGCCGCCTGGCCGTTGCGCGAGACGCATGGCTTCCTCTCCTATGTGGACCCCCGCAACGACGGGCAACTGATCTTCTACGATCAGGTCATACCCGGTGGAACCTTGCTTGGCTACGCGAACACGGATCACTGGGGCGTCGCCCTGCCTCTCGAATTCGCGCAATCCTGGTTGGCATTGAGACCGGAATATGTGCGGCCCTTCCCGCGTACCGCGTTGCTCGAGGCGGTCCTGCTCTACATCGCGGAAGACCTCAGGCGCACCAGCACCGGCCAAGGGGAGGAGGCAGCACCGTGAGCAGCCGGCGACCCTTGATCTTCGTCCTCGCAACGCTCGGTCTGTTCGGCTGTGCCCCGCAGTTGCTGGAATACGACGCCACGGCCCCGGCGGCAGTACTGGCGCCGATTGCGGTGCCTGGTATCGAGGATGCGCGGCCGGAGTTTCGCCAGATCTTTTGCACCCAATTAACAGAAGCAGAGCTTGCCAGCGGCGAGAGCTGCAGCGGATACCTGCATCGCTTGCGCGACGAGGCGCCGCCGGAATCGGCGGTTCCCATCGTCCCCATGCGCGCCGCATCGGTGCGGATCTTGCTTATCCCCGGTGCGCTGAGCGAATGTGTCGGCACGAGCGGACTACCGTTCCGCAGTGGAGCTGAACGCCTCCGCGAACTCGGCTATCGAGTCGAAACCGTCAAACTGAGCGGCCGCTCGGGCACCGAACACAACGCCGCGCAGATCGCGGACGAGCTGCGCAGAAACCCGCGGGAGGCCGATGCGCCCCTGGTGTTGATCGGCTACTCCAAAGGAGTCAACGATGCACTGATTTTTCTCCGTCGGTACCCGGATCTTGCGCGACAGGTGGACGCGCTCGTCAGCGTAGCCGGCAGCGTAAACGGTTCGCCCCTCGCCGACCGCTATTCAGGCATTTACTCGATGTTCGCTGGTCTCTCGGTCGGCAACTGCCCGTCGGGAGATGGTCAGATGGTTGCGAGTCTCGAGCGCCCCCGCAATCTGCGCTGGCTGGCGGAGAACCCGCTTCCGACTCATGTGCAATATTTTTCCTTGGGCGCCTACTCCGATCGCCGCCACTTCGCTCGCGCCCTGCGCTTGTTTTTTGCCTCCGACCTGACCCGGATGGAGCCGCGCAACGATGGGCAAACCCTTTTCTACGATCAGATCATCCCAGGATCTGTGCTCTTGGGGTACGTAAACGGTGACCACTGGGATGTCGCGATTCCGCTACGCGAAAAAATGCCGTTTTTCGCCGGAAACACTGCAGGTTCCGCCGATTTCCCGCGCTCCGAGCTGCTGCAATCCATCGTGTTCTTCGTTGAGCAGTATTTGTCGACACACAGGTCCGTCGATACAGCGCCGGATCACATGCCCGTCGAAGCGCCTCCCGGCCGAGGTAGAGCAAAGTAGGCTATAGCGCTCAGCGGGCACCGCGGAACAAGCCCAGCAGCCTAGGCGCGGCGGTTTACGGTATCCTCGTGCCGTCTCGCTTTCTAACGATATGCCCAAGTACCGGCCCAACTGAGAAACGCAACCCAAGTCTGCTGGCTCGAATACCTGAGTCGACGCGGCGTTTCCCGTCGCGCATTCCCCAAGTTTTGTGCCGTCACCGGTTCGGCTCTCGCGCTCCCGACCGGCGCCACACAATCCATGGCGGCCGCGCTTGCCGCCGCACCGCGTCCGCGGGTCATCTGGCTCTCCTGCCAAGAGTGCACCGGCTGTACCGAGTCTCTTCTACGGTGCGCCGAGCCGACCCTCGAGAATCTGATCCTCGATCACCTGTCCCTCGACTATCATCATACACTCCAAGCCGCCGCGGGCGATGCGGTCGAGCAGTCGCGGCACGACGCCATGGCCGCGGGTTACGGCAGCTACGTATTGATCGTGGACGGCGCCGTGTCTACCGCTGACGGCGGTTGGTGGTCGTCCTTCGCTGGAGTGTTCAATCTCGGGTTGTTGGAGGAGGCAGCTGCCGGGGCCGCTCTCGTGATCTG
>JAHEIA010000208.1 GCA_024639625.1 Chromatiales bacterium | reverse complement strand
GGTGTACTTGATGTTGTCCAATGCGGGGCCGTTGGGCTGGCTGCAGCTCCTATACACGCCAAGTGCCATGATCATCGCCCAAGCGATCCTGATTACACCGATCGTGGCGGCCCTGACCCGCGAGATCATCGAGCAACTTCACGACGAATACCAGGAGCAGTTTCGCTCTCTCTGCGTACCCGCCACAACGGCCATCGCAACCCTGCTCTGGGATGCTCGTTACAGCCTGCTGACAGTCGCTTTGGCCGGCTTCGGGCGTGCCGTCGCCGAGGTGGGCGCCGTGATCATCGTCGGCGGCAACATCAACCACCTTACTCGGGTAATGACCACCGCCATCGCCCTGGAAACCTCGAAAGGCGATCTGGCACTCGCTCTCGGGCTTGGGTTCGTTCTCATCACCATCGCTCTCACTGTGAACGCGGCGGTCATGACATTGCGCCTGACCGCTTCCAGGTTCTCTTATGCTTGAGGCGACAGCAGCGATTGCTCGGGAACGGCCCATGGGAAGCCCGAAGACCCCAATACTCCCCGGGCAGGCTCGCGGGTTGGTGTACGAAGTCGGTAACCGGCGTCTCATCGACGGCATCGATCTCACGATCTCTGGCCCCTCCCTGACCGTGTTCATGGGTCCTAACGGCGCGGGCAAGAGCTTGCTTTTACGGCTGCTGCATGGGCTGCTACAACCAAGCGCGGGATCCGTATCCTGGGGCGGCGAGGCGATCAGCGAGCCGATACGCAAGCGCCAGGCAATGGTGTTTCAGCGCCCTGTCCTGTTGCGCCGATCGGTCGCCGCCAACCTACGGTTCGTGCTGCAGCTGCGGGGACGAGCCGAGCGAGAGCGAATCCGTGAACTCCTGCGCTACGTTGGACTCGAGGCGCAGGCTCGCCAACCCGCTCGAATGCTCTCAGGGGGCGAACAACAGCGACTGGCCGTAGCGCGAGCGCTTGTTCTGGAACCTCAGGTGCTGTTCCTCGACGAGCCCACGGCAAGCCTGGATCCGGCGTCCACAGCCGCCATCGAAGGCGTCGTGAAGTCGGCACACGAGCGGGGTACCAAGGTCATTTTCGTTACCCACGATCTCGGACAGGCACACAGGCTTGCCGACGAAGTGGTGTTTCTGCATCGCGGCCAGATTTTGGAGCAGACCCCTGCCGCCCAGTTTTTCGACAACCCGAGTTCGCCGGAGGCCAGAAACTACCTCGCCGGCCGTCTCATCTTGTGATGAATCGACCCAATTAGAGAGGAGCAAATCGAATGCCCAGGAAGCTTCGCACTAGATTTATTGCAGCCGTCGCTGTCGCCGGGACCTTGGCGGCTGGATCGTCCTTCGCGGCGGACAAGTCCATTGTTCTGCAGTCGACTACGTCCACGGCCAACTCGGGCCTGTACGACGCAATTCTGCCGTCCTTTACCGACAAGACTGGCATTCAGGTACACGTGGTAGCCGTCGGTACGGGCCAAGCCATCAAGAATGCCATGAACGGCGACGGGGACGTCCTGCTCGTGCATGCCAAACCCGCGGAAGAAGAGTTCGTCGCAGACGGTTACGGCATGGAGCGATTCGACGTCATGTACAACGACTTCGTCATTGTCGGTCCACCGGCGGATCCGGCGAAGATCGCGAGAGGTCGGGATGCGGCCGCCGCCTTCCAGCGGATCGCCGAAACCCAATCAGCCTTCGCCTCGCGCGGTGACAATTCGGGGACGCATAAAAAGGAGATGGCGCTGTGGCAAGCCGCCGGTGTCGACCCAACCGCGGATAGCGGATCCTGGTATCGGGAAACCGGATCGGGCATGGGCGCCACGCTGAATGCGGCCGTCGGCATGGGCGCCTATGCGATCACCGACCGGGGCACTTGGATCAGCTTCAAGAACAAGGGTGGCTACCAGATCCTTGTTCAGGGTGACGACAATCTGTTCAACCAGTACGGCATTATTCTGGTCAACCCGGAAAAACATCCGCAGGTAAAGGCCGACGAAGGACAGGCGTTGATCCGCTGGATCCTGAGCGACGAAGGGCAAAACGCGATTGCCGGCTATCGACTGCATGGCGAGCAGCTGTTCTTCCCCAACGCCAAGCCGTAGCCGCTAACCGGAGCAGTTCTTGTTGAGGACTTTGGGCGCCACGGAGTTTCCGTAGCGCCCATTCGGTGTGCGGTCCATCTGGGTCCAAAGCCCTGTCTGCGGCGGGCGTCTGACTAACCTTGGGTCCGGCAATCTATTTTGCTAGAACCATTCCTGTCCGTCGCTCAGCTAACACCAGTCCGGCAAAACATACAATCCAGGGCCGGCTGACACCCACCGGATCGCCACCTTGATGCCGCAAGATTTCGCTAGTTGGCAACACCGAGAATCGCGTCGCTTGCTTTGACGATTACCATAACGTCCTTGCCAACTGCGAGCCCCAACCGCTGCGCTGAGTCCGCATTGATGGTGGAGGTGGCGACATTGCCGCCACCGATGTCCACTTAGATCTGCGCGGCGACCGTGTCCTTTTTCAGGTCGACGACCCGACCTTTGAGAAGGTTGCGAGCGCTGATTTGCCCAGTCAATCTTCCTTTGTTAACCGCCGATGTAGTGAACCTGCCCGAATCCGGAAACATCGTAGCCCTGCAGCGCGCGGGCCTTGTCGGTGAAGGCATTAGAGAGGCAAAAGCGGACGAACCGCTGCATTGGCGGCTCGAACCAGGAACGCCGCTCAACCAAAAGATCGAAGCGTTCGCGCACGACCGGTACGAATCCCAGGCGATACTGCCGGGCGAGACCCAGGAGGCCGAAGGCGGCATCCGCCTTGCCCTCGAGAATAGCCACCGCAGCGTCCGTTTCTGTCCGCGCCGTTGAGGTGACCTTAAAGTCAGCCTCGGTAATCCCCTCCTCTAGGAGCAGATGTTCCAGCAGCGTCTGACTCCCCGCCTCGGCCTGCCGGGCGACGATTTGCCGGCCCCGCAGATCACCGATCCCCTGGATCGCATCGTGCTTTCCGGCGGGCACGATCAATCCGCGCTCCCGCCAGCAGAACTCGACCAGGACGACCGGCTCGCCGGCGAAACGGGTCTGCACGGCGGGCTCATTCCATGCGTCGGATGCCGGGTCGAACAAGTGCAATGCGGTCGCTACACCGTCGGCATTGGCGAAACGCTGGAGACCGTCCAAGCTGCCGTCGAAAAATGTGGCAATCCCGGAGCGCGACTCGCGCAGGGCCCAATCGAGAAGCGGGTCATGGCTTCCCAGAAAAACATTTGGCCGTTGTGCCGACACTGCGGCTGCGATTCCGGAGCTCTTGCGTACAAGCCACTTATCCACCGAGTGGCGCGGGAAAAGCAACTTACCGGTCGCGCGGGAGCACGGAACCTCCCCAGAGGCCGCAAGCTCGTAGACCTTGCGCTCTTTGATTCGAAGCAGCTCCGCGAGCTCTTTGGTGGTCAGGTATTCGACACCGAGATCTGTCATCGGTACACCAATAGGCTTTTCTGAGTGGCCCTGAGTACGAAATATTTACAGGATCTTGCAGTAAAAGCAACAAACTCACGCCGGCCGTGCCGGACGCGAATAGACCGGACAGGCATACATTTTGGTACTCAGCCGGGTCACGTTGCCGAGTGACGGGGCGCGACTGCTTTGGTCCGCCAGAGATGCTGGAATGTGAGACCTGACCCCGGGTTTTGCGGGTGCCAGGTCAGGTCTTGAGGTAGGCGTAAGTCGTGCGATTTCGTAGGCGCCCGAGGGGGCCTTGGCAACGCCCTCAAGCACCCGATCCGGAGGAATGTCCCCCGGCACTCAAGGTGGCCTCGCAGATGCGGAACTCTACACCCTGACCCATCAGATCCTGGATGGATGCATCGTAGGGGTTACCTCTGGGATCCGCCGCGTCCTCCAACAGGAAATCGACTCCGGGACCGTGTCCGACGATAACGAGTTTGGCCCTGGGATCTTGCCCAGATGGCCCGCGCCAGGAGCATGGCCCAACGGGCGTTGCTCGAGTTGTCGATATGGTACACAACACCTTCTATGACGTTCTCTTGCGCGACTGCGCTCGGGACAGACGCTGCGCCGAGCAATGCCGCCGCAACAACGGTAACGATCAACCCCCTCATGCAAAGGTTCATCACTGTGCCCTCCGCTGGCTCAGATAACCCCGGGATACCCAGCGCCTTCACTCCGGGGGGTTGCGCCTAGCGTATAGATAGCGGATACGGGACGGCGAGTTCAGGTCATTCCTATCCACCCAGGCCAGATGCAGGTTGCCCTCGTTGTCCAGGGCAATGGCCGGTTCCACTTGCGCGCCGGGTCCCGCGGCCCCCGGCGGTTCCAGATCATCACTCCAGCCGCCCTCTTCCGGCCAGGAGATCCATACGTCGGGGCTGCCGTCCCGATCGTCGTCCCAAGCAACGACCACCCCGGGCATACCGGGTCCGCTAGCCACGGTCGGGTGCCACTGCGCCACGCCGTCCGCGAAGCTGTCCTGTACCTTCTGGTTCGGTCCGAAACTCGCTAGCGGGTCGCCGCCCCGTTTCCACGCGGCATACACGTCATAGCCGCTGCGGAAGTCCCGCTTGTCCGCCCAAACAGCGATAACCTCACCGTCCGGCAGCGCCACCAGCGACACCCGCATGGCGCCTGTGCCGCGCCCTGCTCCCAGCTCTCGCCCGCCCCAGAAGGACTCGTTGATCTGTGCGGGCGGCGCAAAATCCCTTCGCGCGCGGGATGCAGCGACGACGATGACCGTGTGCCCTCCCCTGCGGTCCTCCCAACCTACAAGCAGATCCCCGTCCGGCGACACCGCGAGCGCCGGGTACGTCTGGGCGTCCCGTGGGTCCCCCGGCTCGACCGGGATTGCGCCGAGAAGCGTCGGAGCAGCATTGGGATCGGTTGTCTGCAACTCGCCGATCCGGACCTGGAAATGGGGACCGGATTTCTCTGACCACACGGCGAAGAGGCGTTTCTCAGGGCTCAAAGCAAGTGCCACATGAGCCGCCTGCGGGCCCGCGAGGCTAACGCCCGGGCCCACCTCGTCGGGCCCCAACATGCGCACCCACACGGCGTCCGCTTCCTCCCAGGCGATCGCAAACCGCCCGTCACCCAGACCCACCAGCGCCGGTTCGTAACAAGGGCCATCGCCGCTGACGCGGTGCTCGGTAGAGAATTTCTCGCCCGGGGCTTCGGTAATGGCGATATAACAGCGGCTGAGACCATCACGGTTGTCTTCCCAGGCCACGCCGACGCGGGAAGCGGAGACCGCAATCCCGTTCCGCCCGCCGCTACCGAGATGGTGGAACACGCGTTCGCCGTGCGTGCGGCTCACATCTACCGGGTCGGAGAACGCCCAGGGTGCGGCTTGGCTCGTTGCACAGAGCGCCGTCAAGAGGACAACGAGCCCCAGGCACCGAGTCATGGCTCCTGCTCCGCTAGAAATTCGCGCAGGCTCCGCGTTCGGAAGTGGCCTTCGGTAACGAAGCGGTCTATATCCCTGAGCTCCCGAATGGACTTGATACCGGCCGTCGATGCGATCGGGGTCATATCCGGCTGCAGAAACGCGAACAGCGGTGTGGCGAAGACCTTGAGGCGAGCCCCCAAATCCGCCTCGGTGATCCGCTCCCCGCTGGGCAGCTCCAGGCGGCGTCCGCTCTCGGCGTCCACATAGACCAAGACATAGTGATCCGTATACCGCTGCCGAATCTCGGGGTCGGCAAAGGCCCGCTTATTGGTCAGGTCACACCAGGTGCAGCCGTAGCGGCCGAAGTAAAGGAAGATCGGGCGTCCTTGTGCGCCGGCTAGGCGCAGCCCCTCATCGAAGGGCACAAAGGGATAGCCCGCGGGTGGCTCCGCACGGCAGGGTACGGCCAGCAGCGCGGAGGCCAACAGGATGCGGCAGGCGAAACTTCGCATGCGACAGCCTCCTCGCAGTATTGGGTTTGGCGAAAGTATAGCCCATAGCTCTCAACGATATATTTGGGAGCAACGGGGTGATGAGGCCTACCCCTCCGTCGCACGGTCGATATCAGTTGTTTCAGGAGATGCAGGACCGCTCGTTTATGTAGTCCAGCT
>JAHEIA010000001.1 GCA_024639625.1 Chromatiales bacterium | reverse complement strand
CGGGCATTTGGTGAGTGGGCACGTGGACGGGGTCGGCAGGCTGCTGCAGCGCAGCCCGGACGGGCGTTCGGTACGCCTGCGCATCCAGGCCCCCGACGAGTTGGCGCGCTATATTGCGCAAAAGGGTTCCATCTGTGTGGACGGCACCAGCCTAACCGTGAATGCGGTACAGGGGGCGATATTCGAACTCAACATCGTCCCCCATACCCTGGAACAGACCATCATCGACTCCTACGTATCGGGTAGTCCTGTGAACCTGGAAGTGGATCTCGTGGCCCGTTATCTGGAAAGGCTGCTGCTGGGGGATCGGGCCGCCGACAAGGATAGCGGGGCAATCAGCGCCCGGTTTCTGGCGGAACACGGGTTTCCGTACCCATAAATAGGCATCTCATCCGGCGGCGCCAGCACCCGCTGACAGCGGCTCGAGTAGCGAAGTACGGTGAATCGAATGACCCTCAATACGACCGAAGAAATCATCGAAGATCTGCGTCAGGGAAAGATGGTCATCATCATGGACGACAAGGATCGCGAAAACGAAGGCGACCTGCTTATGGTCGCCGAGCAAGTTACCCCGGAGGCGATCAACTTCATGGCGCGTTACGGGCGTGGGTTGATATGCATGACACTCACCCGGGAGCGCTGCCAGCAGCTGCGTCTACCCCTAATGGTGAATGTCAACGAATCCTTGCACGCGACCAACTTCACGGTTTCGATCGAGGCGGCCGAAGGCGTTACGACGGGCATATCCGCGGCCGATCGGGCTACCACGGTGCTTGCGGCGGTAAAGCTGGACGCCCGTCCGGAAGATCTGCTGCAGCCCGGGCATGTCTTTCCCCTGATGGCGCAACCCGGCGGGGTACTGGTGCGTGCCGGGCATACCGAAGCGGGCTGCGATCTGGCTCGCCTCGCTGGATTCCAGGCGGCTGCCGTGATCGTGGAGATTCTCAACGAGGACGGGACCATGGCGCGCAGGCCGGACCTGGAAGTCTTCGCGCAGACCCACGGTCTAAAGATCGGCACCATAGCCGATCTCATCCACTATCGGGTGCGCAACGAAAAAATGGTAGAGCGTATCAGCGAATGCATCTTGCCGACGGAATACGGAGAATTTCGCCTGGTCGCATTTCAGGATTCGGTCGACAACGGCTTGCATCTTGCCTTAGTGAGGGGTGGCGTGGACGCCGAGCGGGCTACCTTGGTCCGTGTGCACATGCAGAATACCTTGTGCGATCTGTTCGCCACCCGGCATGCGGACTGTTCCTGGCCTCTGCGTCGAGCTATGGCGCAAATTGCGGATGCGGGAGAGGGGGTGGTCGTGGTCTTGCGCAACCACGATACGCCCCGCGAGGTGGTGCAGCGGATTCGGGATTTCGCGATCCATGCCGCGGAGAGCCGCCCCGCCGATCTGCCGGATCAGCAGCGGGAGCTGAGAACCTACGGCATTGGCGCGCAGATCCTGTTTGATCTCGGCGTGCGCAAGATGCGGGTCCTGAGCGCGCCGAAGAGCATCCATGGCCTTTCCGGCTTTGGCCTGGAGGTGGTCGAGTACGCCCCCTGCGACTGAGTCGCCGAGAATCTTTTCCCGCTGCAGAGGGGATCGGTTAGAATTTCGTTTCGAAGAGCGCATGACGGCCCGGCTGGCGGGCTCGCGCAGGAGCGCATGCCAATGCGGTGCCGGCGTGTAGAGGCGCCACTCGCAGCGAGAGATTAACATGACCCTGAAGACCGTAGAAGGTGCACTGCACGTGCGAAACGCGCGTTTCTGTCTGGTTGTTGCGCGCTTTAACAGTTTCGTAGTGGACAGCCTGTTGCGCGGCGCTGTCGATACCCTGAAGCGCCACGGTGTTAGTGAAGAGGACCTCACTGTAGTGCGGGTACCGGGCGCATTCGAGATCCCGTTGATCCTGGAACGAGTCGCGCGTAAGCAAGAGTATGACGCCATCATTGCCTTGGGCGCGGTAATTCGCGGCGGCACCCCCCATTTCGAGTATGTTGCAGGGGAATGCGTGAAAGGCATGGCGCATGTCAGTCTGCAGCATGGAGTACCCGTATCCTTTGGCGTGCTGACGGTTGATACCATCGAGCAGGCCATCGAGCGCGCTGGCACCAAAGCGGGAAACAAGGGAGCCGAGGCGGCGCTGTCCGCGATTGAGATGGTGAGCCTGCTGCGGCAACTCGATTGATGAAGGGTAAGCGCAGCAAGGCCCGGCAACTCGCGGTACAGGCCCTCTACCAATGGCAGATGACGGGAGGCAACCTCAGCGCCATCGACCAGGCGTTTCTCGGCGAACACTCGAATGGTCTTTTCGACGTCGACTATTTCAAGCAATTGCTGCACCGGATACCGGGTGAAATCAGTGTCTTGGACGACCACCTGGCCCCTTTTCTCGATCGCCCGATTGCTCGCGTCGACCCGGTCGAACGCGCGATTCTGCGCCTAGCGGCTTTCGAGCTCATGTATCACCCAGAGGTCCCTTATCGCGTGGCGATCAACGAGGCGGTGCAGTTGGCCAAGACTTTCGGTGCCACCGAGGGCCACAAGTATGTCAACGGCGTCTTGGACCGCCTGGCGAGGCAGGAACGGCAGGCGGAAATGCCGGGCACCGCTTGAGCGTTGATGCCCCGCCGCGCCGCCCCGATGCCCGGTCGCCAAGACCCAGAAACCGCACAAGGGCTCGGTGAATTCGAGCTGATCGAACGCTATTTCTCCGCCTGCGGAAAGCGCAACGACGTGTTGCTGGGCGTGGGGGACGATTGTGCCCTGTTGCGCGCACCGCCGGATGCGGATCTGGCGGTCACCGTCGACACCCTGGTGGAAGGGGTGCATTTTTCCCCTTCTGCCGATCCGGCGTCCCTCGGCCATAAGGCTCTCGCAGTGAATCTCAGCGATCTCGCCGCTATGGGCGCCGAGCCGGCGTGGGCCGTTCTGGCGCTTACCTTGCCGCAGGTGAATGCGCATTGGCTGCGGGGATTCAGCCGCGGTTTCAGCGTGCTGGCAGCCCGCTACGGGGTGCAGTTGATCGGGGGAGATACGACCCGCGGACCGCTTTCGGTTACCGTGCAGGCCACGGGTTTCGTGCCGGCGGGAGAAGCCTTGCAGCGCAGCGGCGCGCGGCCCGGGGACCTGCTTTACGTGACCGGAACCCTGGGTGACGCGGGCCTCGCGCTACGCTTTTCGCGGGGTCTCAATCCAGACATCCAGCACCCTGAGGTTTTGCAGCAGCGACTGGAATGGCCGGAGCCGAGAGTGAGCGTGGGGATGGGGCTGCGCGGAACGGCTTCCGCTGCGGTCGATCTATCCGACGGCTTGTTGGCTGATCTTGGGCACGTCCTGGCTGCCAGCCATGTGGGTGCCCGGGTGCACGTTGCCTCTCTGCCTCTGGGCAGCGAAGTGCGACGCTACGTCGCGGAGACCGGCGATTGGGGTATTGCGCTGGCAGCGGGTGACGATTATGAGCTTTGCGTAGCAGTTCCCGCGCATCTGCAGAGTCGGGTCGAGGATCTCGGGCGGAAGCTCGGATGCTGCCTGACCCAAGTTGGTTTGGTGGAACGGCAACCGGGATTGCGCTGTGTCGCCGCCGACGGAAGGGAAATCCTCGGACTGCCGTCTGGCTACCAACACTTCGCTAGCGATGGCTGACCTGCGCTTGCCTCCCGGGGGCATCCGGTTTAGTTGGCGCGACCCGGTGCAGGTGTTGGCATTTGGCTGTGGAGCGGGTCTCGCGCCCAAGGCGCCCGGGACCGTCGGCACCCTGGCAGCCATTCCGTTCTTCTTCCTGCTGGAACCCTGTGGGTTGGTTATCTATTCGGCTGTGACCGGCCTGCTGTTGCTGCTCGGGATCGCCGTATGCGGGCGCGCCAGCAGGCATCTGGGCGTGCACGACCACCCGGGAATCGTATGGGATGAGATCGTGGGCTATCTGGTCACCATGGTCGGTGCGCCGCAGAGTTGGCTATCGGTCCTGCTCGGATTTCTCTGGTTTCGCCTGTTCGATATCTGGAAGCCCTGGCCAATTGGCTGGCTGGACCAGCGCGTTACAGGGGGCCTTGGCATCATGTTGGACGATGTGCTGGCGGGCATTTTTGCGCTATGTGCACTGCAAGCGAGCCTTAGGTTACTGCTATGATAAAAGGCTCTGGGGGAATGTAGGGGGGAGGCGATGTTCGGGTGTGCAAACGGCCTGCAGGCCGGGGTGGCCGAGCGGGCGTCCCGCTGGCTCGTCGCGTCCACGGTGCTGGTATTTTCCCTTGCCGGTTTCGCTGCATCCCAGCCCAAGGTGCTGGCCCTATTTCCTGATAAAGCCATGATCTCGGTCGACGGCAGCCGGCAACTGATCAGTGTCGGTGAGCCTGTGCGCGGTGGCGTGAGGCTGATCTCGGCCAACAGCAAAGAAGCAGTGATCGAATTCAACGGCCGGGTGGACACCTATCGCCTGGCCTCCGATATCGGGGGCAGCTACAGCAAGCCGAGGTTGGCCGAGGTCCGGATTCTGCGCGACAACCGAGGTGGTTTCAGCACTGACGGGAGCATCAACGGGCATGCGGTGCGCTTGCTGGTGGATACCGGAGCCTCGATGGTCGCCATGAGTTCCATGGAGGCCGAACGGCTCGGCATCGACTACCAGCAGCAGGGTATCCCGGTGGGGGTCAGTACCGCTGCGGGACTGAGCCGCGGCCACGCGGTCAAACTGCAGCAGGTCAAGGTGGGGCCGATCGAGTTGCCGAACGTCGGGGCTGTCGTTATCGAAGGACCCGGCCCGCGCCAAGTGTTGCTCGGAATGACCTTTCTGAATAGGGTGGTCATGGAGAACCAGGGCAACATCCTTAAGTTGAAGGCCAAGTACTGAGCCGGCCAGCCTCCGAATGTGTACCGCATACGAATCCCTGATGCTCGGGCTAGCCGCTCTCCTCTGCTTCCTTGTCCCGTCGGATCAAGGCGTAGGCGGAATGGTTGTGTATGGACTCGAAGTTTTCTGATTCGACGCTGTACGCCGTGAACCGTTCGTCTTCGTTCAGCCGAACCGCAACGTCCCGCACCATGTCTTCGACGAACTTCGGATTGTCATAGGCGCGCTCGGTCACATACTTCTCGTCCGGACGCTTGAGCAGCCCGAAGAGTTCGCAAGACGCTTCTTTCTCCACCAGATCAATCACTTCTTCAATCCATACGAAGCCTTTGGTGCGCACTTTAACGGTCACGTGGGAGCGTTGGTTGTGGGCCCCGTAGGCGGAGATTTCTTTCGAGCAAGGGCACAGGCTGGTTACCGGAACCACCACCTTGATATACATGGTCGGTTGGCGGTTGCGGACCTCGCCGATCAGGGTCACGGCGTAATCGAGCAGGCTTTCGACCCCGGAAATCGGTGCCCGTTTGTTGATGAAATAGGGGAAACTCATCTCGATATGACCCGCCTCCGCCTCCAAGCGGAGCGCCATTTCGGTCAGGATCTCCTTGAACGATTGGACCCCGATCTCTTTCTCATGACTGTTGAGGATCTCCACGAAGCGTGACATGTGGGTCCCTTTGAAATTGTGCGGGAGATTCACATACATGTTGAACGTCGCGATCGTATGCTGTTCACCGCCGCTGCGGTCCCGCACCCGCACCGGATGTCGAATGTCCTTGATGCCGACCTTGTCGATGGCGATGCGACGCGTGTCCGCGCTGTTCTGCACGTCGGCGATAATGCTCGATTCGTCGACCTGCTGGGTTGCTCTGGTCATGACTCAATCCTCGATCGGCGTGCGGGAGTAAGGCGCGCCTTCTAGAATAGCTGACTAATTTAGTCGGAATAGTAAGGGATCAGTTGGGGTGACACAAGCTGCCGACGCAATACGATTTTCTTTGCCGGCTGCGCATCCAATGCGTTCAGGCCGAGTATAGGAGAAAGAATACCATAAACTTCTAATTATCCCGTTACCCACGATTCGCGCAACAGCATGCCGTCATGCAGAAAGCCTAGTGGCTGCGGCCGATGATAAAGGCCGCGAGTGCGCGCAACGGCTCCGCCTCGGAGCCCAGTACCCCCAGGCATTCGATGGCTTCCGCCGACAAGGCCTCCGCCTTTTCCCGTGCTTCGGAGAGCCCGAGCAACCCGGGGTAGGTCGGTTTGTTCAGCGCCTGGTCCTTACCCTGAGTCTTTCCCAGGGTGGCGGTTTCTCCCTCTACGTCAAGGACATCGTCCCTGATCTGGAAAGCGAGGCCGATACATTTGGCGTAGCGGTCGAGCCGCCGCAAGGTCTCCGGATCGGCATCCGGGTCGAGTAGGGTCCCCAAGCATACGCTGGCGCGAATCAGTGCTCCGGTCTTGTGGATATGCATGTTTTCGAGTTCGACCAGGTCCAGTTCTTTGCCTACGGCTTGCAGATCCAGGGCCTGCCCTCCGACCATACCGCGGGAGCCGCTTGCGCAGGCAAGTTGCTCGATCATGCGCAGCCGTTCGGTTTGGCCTGCCTGCATGCCTCCGTCTTTGCTCAGAACGTAAAAAGCGAGGGTCTGTAACGCGTCCCCGGCAAGTATTGCGGTTGCTTCATCGAAGGCCCTATGGCAGGTCGGCTGGCCGCGTCGCAGGTCATCGTCGTCCATTGCCGGCAGATCGTCGTGCACCAGGGAGTAGGAATGGATCAGCTCTACTGCACAGGCGGGCCCGTCGAGGCGTTTGCGCTCGATTCCTACCGCCTGACCGCTGGCGTACGTCAAAATCGGACGAATCCGCTTCCCGCCCGAGAGGGCGGCGTAGCGCATGGCTTGGTGCAAGGTTTCGGGGTGGGTCTTCGCCGAGGGCAGCCAGGTCTCGAGAGCGGCGTTTACTCGGCCCTGACATTCCTGCATAAACGCCTGCAGGACGGAATCAGTCATCGCTTTCGAATGATTCCAGTGCCGCCGATTCGCCTTCACCGCTCAAGATGCGCACCCGCTGTTCCGCCTTCTCCAGGGCTTGCTGGCAGCTTTTGGTCAACGATACGCCACGCTCGAAATTCTGCAATGTCTCCTCCAGAGACAGTTCCCCTTTCTCCATGGATTCCACCAGCGCTTCCAGTTCGGAAATCGCTGCTTCGAACGATTGGGGGAGCTTTTTTCGCACCACGATGGTTCTTCCCGTTGCAACAAGGCCGCTTACGCTACCCCAGGCGACTCGGAGCGGTCAAATCGAGCTCGGAGCGCAGATCCGGGGATCAGATGCGGCGGCTGAACAGGCCGCGGGTCGCCGGCGCCATCAACTCGTGAAAGTGCCGCCCGCTGACCTTGACCAGAGATTCGTGGTCTCCGGCCTCGAAAAAAACGGTTTCTTTGTCGCCAAGCGAAGTATCCCACAGAGTTTCGATCTCGTAGGCCATCCCGAGAGGGGGGATGGCACCCACCTCGCAGTCCGGAAACAGCTCGGCGAGTTCGGTCTCGCTGGCCATATGCATCTCTCTGTGCGTCATCTCATTGAGCGTCTCGAGTTCGACGTGAAAGTCGGAAGGCAAGACGACCACCAGATAACCGGTGGCATCCTTGAGGACGACGCCTTTCGCCAGACAATCGCCGGGGACATGGGCGACCTCAGCGGTTTCCATGCTCGATGCGCTGTGGGGATGACGGACCAAGCGGTAGTTCTTGTGGTTGTGGGTATCCAGATATGCCTTCAGTTTCTTTGCAATCGCCATCAAGGGAACTCCTCGCACGAAATGTTTCAAACGCCTCTCACCGAGTAACCTAGCCTCCCGGGGCTGGTCCCGCAACGGCAAACCGCAAGCTTGCCGCGCGGGTCCTGAGCGTGGCGCGCTTGCATGATACACTCATGCCGGTTTCGTCGGGGTTCAGGGCGATTGCCATAGCCAACCCCGGAGGCATTAGTTAGTGTACTTGACAGCACGATGAGCAACTCCTACGACGCATCCGCAATTGAGGTATTGAGCGGTCTCGAGCCGGTGCGCAAGCGCCCGGGCATGTATACGGACACCACTCGCCCGAACCATCTGGCCCAGGAGGTGATCGACAACAGCGTCGACGAAGCGGTTGCCGGATTTGCCAAGCATATCGATGTCACCCTGTTCCGGGACGGCTCCCTGCAGGTCAGGGATGACGGCAGGGGCATGCCTGTGGATCGGCATCCGCAGCAGGGATTGCCCGGGGTCGAGGTCATCCTTACAAAACTGCACGCCGGCGGCAAGTTCTCGCAAAAGAACTATCGCTTTTCCGGTGGGCTGCACGGGGTGGGAGTCTCGGTAGTCAACGCCTTGTCTAGCCATCTCGAGGTCTGGGTGCGTCGCGGCGGGACGGAATACAACATGGCGTTCGCTGACGGCGCGAAGGTTTCCCAACTCGAGGCGGTGGGCTCGGTCGGTCGCAACAATACCGGGACCGCTCTGCGTTTCTGGCCCGACCCCCGGTTTTTCGATTCGCCGAAGTTTTCGCTGCGCCAGTTGCTCCACGTGTTGCGGGCGAAAGCGGTGCTCTGCCCCGGCTTGCGCGTGCGCTTTCACGACGAAAACAGCGGCGACAGCCACGAATGGCTGTACCAGCAAGGGCTGAGCGACTATCTGCAAGATGCCCTGCGCGGGCTTGAATTTATCCCCGGCGATCCCTTCGTCGGGTCTATGGAAGGCCATCGGGAGGCGGCGGACTGGGCGGTCGCCTGGCTGCCGGAAGGCGGAGAGGGGGTGACCGAAAGTTATGTCAATCTGATACCCACTGTGCAGGGGGGCACCCATGTAAACGGTTTGCGGGCCGGCCTCACGGAGGCGGTGCGCGAGTTCTGCGAGTTTCGCAATCTGCTGCCGCGCGGGGTGAAACTGATCCCGGAGGATGTCTGGAATCGCTGCAGCTACGTGCTGTCGGTGAAGCTGCTGGAACCCCAATTCTCGGGCCAGACCAAGGAGCGCCTGTCGTCCCGAGAATGCCATGCGTTCGTTTCCGGGGTGGTCAAGGATGCCTTGAGCCTGTGGTTGCACCGCAATACGGAGGTCGGCGAGCGGATCGCAGAAATCGCTATCGGTGCCGCACAAACCCGGCTCCGGGCGGGGCGCAAGGTGGCGCGTAAGAAGGTAGCGCACGGCCCCGCATTGCCTGGAAAGCTGGCGGATTGCAGCAGCGTGGACGGGCAGCGCAGCGAACTGTTCCTCGTTGAGGGGGATTCCGCCGGCGGCTCGGCGAAACAGGCAAGAGACCGGGAATTCCAGGCCGTGATGCCGTTGCGCGGCAAGATCCTGAACACCTGGGAGGTGGACTCCTCCGAGGTCCTGGCTTCACAGGAAGTGCACGATATCTCGGTTGCGATCGGCGTCGAACCCGGGTCCGCCGACCTGTCTCAGTTGCGCTTCGGCAAGATCTGTATCCTGGCCGACGCGGATTCCGACGGCTTGCACATTGCCACCCTGCTGTGCGCCCTTTTTCTGCGGCACTTCCCGAAGCTGGTGCAACGGGGTCACGTGTATGTAGCCATGCCTCCGCTGTACCGCATCGACGCTGGGAAGCAGGTCTTTTACGCCTTGGATGACGGTGAGAAACAAGGGATACTCGACCGCATAGAGGCGGAAAAGATCCGCGGCAAGGTCAACGTCCAACGCTTCAAGGGTCTGGGCGAGATGAACCCGATGCAGTTGCGCGAGACCACCATGCACCCGGATACGCGGCGCTTGGTGCAGCTATCCGTGACCGCCGGCGACGGCAGTTCGCTGTTGCTCGACATGCTGCTGGCCAAGAAGCGCTCGGCGGACCGCCGGGCCTGGTTGCAGGAAAAAGGGGACTTGGCCGAGGTCTGAGGACCCCTGGTTTTTCGGTGTGGCAGCGCCGGGATTACCCGTGCCGGTATCCGTGAGCGTCCGCCAGCACGTAGCCGCGCCAATTCGATTTGCTAACGACTCAGGGGGAGACGAAGGATGGAGACGAAGCGAATGCTTTATTCGGCGGTGGTCGGAGTTGCGCTCCTGGCCGCCGAGCCGGTACTGGCTGGCCTGGCGGATATCTTCATGCAGGAGCCCGAGACTACGGTCACCGCGGGCCAGGGCTCGCCGGATATCCAGAGCGCTCAATCCGAAGCCTACGACGGACCCAAGGCGCGGGTGGCGGTAGCGCGTTTTACAAACAAGACGCGCAAACACTGGTGGACGCGTGAGATCGGTGATGGAATGGCCGACCAGTTAACCACCGCTTTGTTCAATACCAACCGTTTCATCGTCCTCGAGCGGCAGACACTTTCGGACGTGCTGGCGGAGCAAGACTTGGCTGCGGCGGGTCGGGTGCAGCGCGGTACCGAGGCCCCGATTGGCCAGATTGAAGGGGCAGAGCTGTTGGTGACCGGGGCGGTCACCGAGTTCGAAGCGGATGCGGGCGGAACGCGCGGGGCGGCGGGCGGCCTGGTAGGCAGCGTGCTCGGTGCCATTGGCGGTGCGGTGCAGAAGGCGCACATGGCGATCGACGTGAGGGTCATCGACACCCGGACCTCGCGCATCCTGGCGGCCACCAGCGTGGAGGGTTCTTCCACCGATGTGGATATAGGGGGTGCGATTGGCGGCTATTTCGGCGGCGGGGCTCTCGGTGGCGCTCTGCAAAGCTGGGAGAATACGCCGAAAGAAAAGGCGTTGCGCGCTTGTATCAACCAGGCGGTGGAATTCATCGTCAGCAAAACCCCGAGCACCTATTACCACTACGGTTCCGGGGGGGCACGCAAGGCATCCTATGCGTCTTCCAGTAGCGCCCGGACGACTCGAAGCTACGCTGCTGGCGACGGTGTCAGGGTCAAATCGGCCAAACTGAATGTACGCAGCGGTCCGGGGCAGACGAATCCTGTGGCCTTTTCCGTGAGCCAGGGAACGCCGCTGTTGGTACAGGGCCAGCAGGGCAGTTGGGTTCAGGTGCAGACGGAAGCAGGGCAGGCCGGTTGGGTAGCCGGTTGGTTGATCGAGCCGGACAGCTCCGTCGGTGCAGCCGATTTCGGCCCCAAGCCGGCGCCGCAAGCGCAAAGTGCCGCACCATCGACCTCGAGTGGGGGCGGCGACAGCTTGGAGGGCCGTTTGAAGAAGCTGAAGAGTCTGCACGAACAAGGCCTGATTTCGGACCAGGACTACGAAAGGAAGCGGGACGAGATCCTGCAAGACCTCTAGTCTCCACCCGGCAACCGTGAGGTTCCAGGCGTTGGCGCCATCGTTGGTTCTTGGGATGCCGTTGCCGGCGGAGTATCGATCGGGGCTCGCCCCGCTGCGGCCGTGCGCCTGATCAGCGTGTCTTAATCCGGGCACTAGCCCGGGTGCCTGCGTCGGCTGTGCATCCTTGCTGCATGCCCGGAGTGGCGAAAACCGGATAGAATTCGCCTCGGCCACCGGCCGTACCCACGGCCCTGCGCGGTCCGCAGACCGTGCTGCGGTTCGCAACCAGGGTCCAAACCCTTTCGGGTCGCGGGCTCCTTTCGCCTAAGCGGAGATCGAATGTCCGAAACTGTCGAGCAAAACCCGGAAGGCATCGAGCGGATTCCGCTCAAGGAGTTCACCGAAAAGGCCTACCTGGATTATTCCATGTACGTCATCTTGGACCGGGCGCTGCCGCATCTGGGTGATGGCCTCAAACCGGTACAGCGTCGCATCGTCTATGCGATGTCGGAGTTGGGCCTTTCGGCCACTTCCAAGCACAAGAAATCGGCCCGCACGGTGGGCGATGTGCTCGGCAAGTTCCATCCCCACGGGGATAGCGCCTGTTACGAGGCGATGGTGCTAATGGCGCAGGACTTCTCGTATCGCTATCCGCTGATTGACGGTCAGGGTAATTGGGGCTCACCGGATGACCCGAAGTCCTTTGCCGCGATGCGCTACACCGAGGCGCGTCTTGCGGCTTATGCTCAGGTGCTGTTGTCGGAGTTGGGCCAGGGAACGGTGGATTGGGCACCCAACTTCGACGGGACCCTGAACGAACCCGCTCTGCTGCCCGCGCGCCTGCCCAACATCTTGCTCAATGGGGCTACCGGGATTGCCGTGGGTATGGCAACGGATATTCCACCACACAACCTGCGTGAGGTAGTCAGCGCCTGCATCCACTTGCTCGAAGCCCCAAACGCGACACTCGATCAGCTCTGTGAACACGTGCCAGGACCGGACTTTCCGACGCAGGCAGAGATCATCACGCCGCGAGCTGACCTGCGAAAGATCTATCTCAGTGGTAACGGATCTCTGCGCATGCGCGCCCGCTGGGAGCGAGAGCAGGGAGATGTGGTGATCACAGCGCTGCCGTTTCAGGTATCCGGGGCGAAGATCCTGGAACAGATCGCCGCCCAGCTGCAGGCCAGAAAGCTGCCGTGGGTGGAAGATCTGCGGGACGAGTCCGATCACGAGAACCCGACGCGCCTGGTCATCGTGCCACGTTCCAATCGCGTGGATGTGGAGCGCATGATGTCTCATCTCTGCGCCACCACCGACCTGGAACGCACCTATCGGGTCAATCTCAACATGATTGGCTTGAATGGCCGCCCGCAGGTGAAAGGTCTGCGTGAGCTGCTCAAGGAGTGGCTGGAATACCGTTACCAGACGGTGCGGCGGCGCCTGGAGCACCGGCAAAGCAAGGTCCTCGAGCGGTTGCACTTGCTCGAAGGCCTGTTGATCGCGTTTCTGAACATCGACGAGGTGATCCGCATCATCCGCAGTGAGGACGAACCGAAACCAGTCTTGATGCAGCGCTTCGGATTGAGCGAGCGGCAGGCTGAATATGTCCTGGATACCAAACTCCGCCAACTGGCCCGGCTCGAGGAGATGAAGATCAAGCGGGAGCAACAAGAGCTGGCTAAGGAACAGGCATGGTTGGCAAAGACTCTGCAGTCCCGGCAGCGTATGAAGACCCTGATCCGCAAGGAGTTACAGGCGGATGCAGAGAAATATGGCGACCCGCGCAGATCCCCTATCGTGCAGCGCGCGGAAGCCGGGGCGCTGGATGAAGCGGAGCTCAACCCGAGCGAACCGGTTACCGTGATCCTGTCTGCCATGGGTTGGGTACGCGCCGCGAAAGGCCATGAGATCGATCCGCGTACGCTGAATTTTCGCTCCGGCGACGGTTTCCTCGGCGCCGTGCGCTCGCGTACCAGTCAGCCTGTAGTGTTCGTTGACTCCGCAGGCAGAAGCTACTCGCTCCCGGTGCGTACCCTGCCTTCGGCTCGTGGTCAGGGCGAACCCCTTACCGGGCGTCTCAACCCCCCGTCCGGCGCCGGTTTTGTCTCGATTTTGGCTGCGGAAGCACAACAGGCCTTCTTGTTGGCGTCGGACGCGGGCTACGGTTTCGTCGCGCGATTCGCCGATCTGTTGACCAAGAACAAGGCGGGTAAGGCCGCTCTGACGCTGCCCCGTGGGGCGCGGGTTCTGCCGCCGCAGGCGGTCGGCGATGCAAAGACGGATCGTGTCGTAGCGATCAGCAATGAGGGCCGAATGCTGGTTTTCCCCCTCGCCGAGTTGCCCGCGCTGAGTAAGGGCAAGGGCAACAAGATCATGGGGATCCCGGGCAAGCGGGTAGCGAACCGTGAGGAGTATCTTGTGGCACTCGCTTGTGTGCCCGCCGCGGCCCGGCTCCTGGTGTACTCGGGCAAGCGCTTTCTCAACCTGAAGCCGAGCGATCTCGATCACTATCAGGGCGAGCGCGGGCGCCGGGGCAACAAGTTGCCGCGTGGTTTTCAGAAGGTAGACTCGGTGATGGTCGAGTCGGCAGAGTAGCGCAGAAGTCGCAAGGCCCTCGCTACGGGGGGGATGTGTCATCCCGCGGCGCACTGGTTTCTCGGCTCTTCTTTTCCAAAAGATCGGTTAGGATGCGGGCCAGCTCGGCGCGTATTTCTTCCTCGATATTGTGGCGCAGCCGGTTGGCGACCGCGTCGGAGAGTTGCTGCACGATCGCCTCGAGATCGCCTAGCAGACGCGCCATGGTAATCAGCTCCGAGTCCGTTTGGAGCTTGATGTCCGGAGCGACGATGTCCGTAAGCAGCGGGATGTTGCCGTTCTCTTCGACCATGGGTGGCGCTCTATCTTCTTCGTCCCGGACTTCGCCGCTCAGAGTGACAAGTCGTGGGAGTACAAGGGATATCCTCTGTCGCGATAAAAACAATAGCGCTTGCGTCCGGTCGTGCGAACCTCCTGGTCTTGGTCGATAAGTTCGGCAACTCGCTCGAAGCGGCTGAAGAAGCTTGGCACCTCCGGCGCTAGGTTGATCAGTACGTCGTCTTCCTTACCCGGAGCATCCCCGCAGCCGATCAGGATCGGAGTAAGTTCGCTGTTCGCCTGGTCGTTCAAGCCGTGCGGTACGAAGCTGCCCTCGCGAAAGGTCCACAATAGCCGATCCATATTTCGCGCCTCCTCCGCGGAGGCGGTGTGGATGTACACTCGGCGGCGTTGCCGAAAAGCCTTTTCGCTCAGGCGGCAGGCGAGGAGGTGGCGGTTGCCACGGGATGCCTGGGCGAGGATGTAAAAATCGATCCGCGTCATTGGACGTAGACGCGAGCGCTCAATCTGCAAGCTTGCAGCGCTGTAGCAGATACTGGGTCAGCATCGGCACCGGGCGGCCGGTCGCCCCCTTGTTTTCCCCTGCTAACCAGGCGATTCCGGCAATATCGAGATGCGCCCACTTCATTTTCTTGGTGAAGCGGGAAAGAAAACAGCCGGCAGTGATCGCCCCGGCCTCGCGGCCGCCGATATTGGCCATATCCGCAAAATTGCTGTCGAGTTGGGTCTGGTAGTCCTCCCACAGAGGCAGTCGCCAAGTTCGGTCGCCGCTACTGGTCCCCGCTTCAAGTAATTTCTCGCTCAACTCGTCGTCGTTGCTTATGAGCCCCGAGGCGTGTCGGCCGAGCGCGATCACGCAGGCCCCGGTGAGGGTGGCGATATCGATTACGACCGCGGGCTTGAACCGCTCGCTGTAGGTGAGGGCGTCGCACAAGATCAACCGGCCTTCCGCATCGGTATTGAGGATTTCGATGGTCTGGCCGGACATGCTGGTGACGATGTCCCCCGGCTTATTCGCATCTCCATCCGGTAGATTCTCCGAGGCGGGCACCACTCCGATGAGGTTTAGAGGAAGCCCCAGTCTGGCGCACGCGCTGAGCGTGCCGAGCACGCTCGCTCCGCCACACATGTCATATTTCATTTCATCCATGGCTGCTGCGGGCTTGATGGAAATCCCTCCAGCGTCAAAGGTTAGTCCCTTGCCGACAAGAACGACCGGCTGCTCGTTCTTCTTGCCGCCCCGATATTCCATTACGATCAGTTTCGCAGGTTGCCGGCTGCCGCGGGAGACCGACAGCAGGGCGCCCATGCCGAGCTTCTTCATCTCCTTTTCGTCGAGCACCTTGACTTGGATGTTGCCCGAGTCCTTGCCCAGCGTTTGGGCCCGTTTCGCGAGATAGGTCGGCGTGCAGAGGTTGCCGGGAAGATTGGACAGATCTTTGGCGAGGCCGGTCCCGCTCGCGATCGCGCTGCCGTGAGTCAGTGCCCTTTCGGCGATCGGCAAATCGTCTCGGCTGGCGACGTAAAGAGTGATTCGCTTGAGCGGCCGCCGGGGCTTCTTGGGGTCGCTTTTCAGTTCATCAAAGCGGTAGACCGCCTCCTCTGCCGCGGTAACCAGGTCGCGCACCAAACGATAGGTGGAGCTGTCTTTCGGGGCAATGCCGGCAAGGCTGAATACGGCCTCGGTGCTGTGACTCTGCTGCAGGTAAGCGATTGCGGCGGCCACTGCCTTGCGCCATTTCTCGGCGCAGAACTCATCGATTTCTCCACAGCCGAGTAGCATTACTCGATCCGCGGCGATCCCCGGTAACGCGTACAACAACAACAGCTGGCCCTCGTCGCCCTCGATGTCGCCGCGCCCAAGGACGTGGCTAATCTGTCCGCCGCTGCTTTCATCCAGGTTCGCGGCGGCCGCCGAGAGTTTCCGCTTGGAAAAAATCGGTACTACCAGGCACGAGGTCTTCTTCTTCTGCGGCTCTCCGCTTTTCGCGCTGAATTGCATGGTGTTCCTCGATCGAATTAGGTGGTTCTTGCGTTCGGGCCCGCGTGCCGGCACTCCAATGGCGGCTGCACGACCACAACGGTATCCGCCGTGGTTGCACCGCGGGCAGGCCAGGCTAGCAAACCCCAACCACGGTGTGGACGAAATCGGGCCCTTCGCCGGCCTATGCGGGGATCAGATGCTATCGCACTGGCGATGCTTCACCCGGATCCGCCAAATTTGTGGCCTCGCGCCCCGGCGC
The DNA here is from genome assembly GCA_024639625.1 of Chromatiales bacterium. GTDB lineage: Bacteria > Pseudomonadota > Gammaproteobacteria > Chromatiales > Chromatiaceae > JAHEIA01. The sequence goes on along the minus strand of JAHEIA010000001.1, from coordinate 3,261 downwards.
AGCCGTTTCAATGCCGCAACGAGGTGATCGCTCGAGTGTCGCCCGAGGTCAGCTTGTTTCTCTCCCGACGTTCTTTTCGTGTACGATTCCGTCTGGCGCTGTGGCTAGTCTACAGAATTGCTAGGTGATTTCCACAACCGTCCCCGCTCCCTTTCGTGTGCGCGCCCCTGCTGGCGAAGTGGCCGCCGAAAACCGAGGGCCCTTGTCGAGTTGATTCCATGATCCCGGTAATTGACCGCTATGTGATGAAAGAGGTCACCAAGACGCTGCTAGCGTTTATGCTGGTGTTGATGCTGGTTGTCGTCGGCACCGGATTTATTCGCTATCTGGAGAAGGTGGCGCTCGGCGATATCGCGGCACAGATTCTGTTTCAGGTGCTGGGTGTCGAGTTGCTGCGTTACCTGGGCGTGCTGGTTCCTCCGGCCTTCTTCCTTGCCGTGTTGCTTACCCTGGGCCGTATGCACCGCGATAGCGAGATCATCGCGATGGAGTCTTGCGGCATTGGTCCGCTACGCATCTTCCGCTCGGTGTTGGTCGGTGCCATTCCGGTGGCTGCTCTGGTGGCTTGGCTGTCGCTCTTCGTGTTGCCTTGGGGCAACCAGACGATTCAGATCATCAAGCACCGGGCCTCCGGCGCAGTCGCCGAGCTGGCCGGCGTGGATGAGGGGAAATTCAACGAATACAGCAAAGGCGATCTGGTTTTCTATATAGAGGAACTGGACACTGGCGACAAACAGATGAGCAACGTCTTCGTGCAGAATCGGGAGCACGGTAAAGTGGGGCTGGTAACCGCGGCAGGCGGCTATCCCTTCAAAGACCCCGAGACTGGAGAGCAATACCTGGTCCTCAATGACGGGCGCCGCTACGAGGGGCGTGTCGGAGCCGGAGATTTTCGTATCGGCGAATTCGAGAAGTACGGGATCCGCTTGAGTCAGCGGAGCACCGAACCTGTGCAGCAACGACGCAAGGCAATGCCGACGCGAAGCCTCCTGACCTCCCAGAGCCTGAAGGACCGGGCCGAGATTCAATATCGTCTGAGCCAACCCCTGGCGGTGTTCGCATTTGCCCTGTTGAGTATCCCCCTCAGCCGTTCTTTGCCGCGACACGGGGTGTACGGACGCATGATCTTTGCTTTTCTCGTCTATTTCATCTTTTTGAATCTCCAGGGGGTCGCGGAGAATCTGATGGAAGACGAGCTGACCCCGGCCTGGATGGGTATGTGGTGGGTACCGGTGTCGATGGTTATGGTTGCCGGCGCAATGATGTTGCCGGAAACCACTCAGGGGCGTTCGCTTTTACGCAAGCTTTTCCGGGAACGCAAGCCTTGAGTCTGATCGACCGCTATATTGGTACCTCGGTGCTCAGTGGCACCTTCGTCGTGCTCGCAGTTCTCCTCACCCTGACGGGATTCGTCTCCCTGGAGGACGAACTCGGGGACGTGGGCAAGGGCAGTTACGCCATCGAAGATGCGCTGCTGTATGTTCTCCTGGTGTTGCCGCGGAGCGGTTACGAGATGTTTCCGGTGGCCGCGCTCCTGGGTAGTCTCGCCGGACTCGGCGTGCTGGCCCGCCACTCGGAATTGATTGCTCTGCGTGCCGCAGGCGTATCGCTCGCGCGGATCGTTTCGGCAGTAATGAAGGTCGGACTGCTTCTGGCAGTGATTTCCGTTGCCCTGGGCGAGTTTCTGGCTCCCGCCAGCGAGCAGCTCGCCACGAGTCTGCGCGCGGAGAAGATTTACGGGCAGGTCACCCTGCGAACGAAATACGGATTTTGGGCACGAGACGGAAGCGCCTTCATCAATATCCGCAAGATTCTACCCGGAGCCCAGCTCGGTGACATCTACATCTACGAATACGACGCCGACAAACGCCTGCGCTTGGCGACCTATGCCCAGCAAGCCCTGTATAGGGAAGATCATTGGTTGTTGAAGGGGATGGAGCAGAGCGAGTTTGTCGACGGGCAGGTGCGAACCCGAGCCTTGTCGGAGGCCGAATGGACGTCTTTTCTGGACCCTGCGCTGTTGCGGGTGGTGATGGTGGATCCTTTGGTGTTGCCGCTGCGCGGGCTGCAAAAGTACATCACATTTATGCGGGAGAACGGGCAGAATGCGGCCAGCTACGAAGTGGCGTTCTGGACCAAGATCGTCAACCCGCTGGTGATTCTGATCATGTTGTTTCTATCGATTCCTTTTGTGTTCGGCGACCTGCGTACCGCGGGCGTCGGGCAGCGAGTGTTCGCCGGCGCCGTGATTGGAGCCGGCTTCCTACTGTTCAACAAGGCATTCGGCCACCTGGCCGTTGTCTACCATATCAATCCTCTGATCGCTGCCTGCCTGCCGGGTCTACTCTGCTTGTTTCTGGCGGTTTGGTACACACGTCGGATCTAGCCTCGATGCGCGGCCTCACGCCCGGGGGTCGTGCAACAATACGAGTCGAGTGTGCGACAGGCGGTCATGCCAGGCGAGCCGGTCTCGGTCGACCAGTACCCAAACGAATCCCAGGCCGCATGCCGCCCAGGAGAGGAGGGCGGCAAACCAGCGTGCCAGCGCGTGTGACGGACCCAGTGCAGCCCCATTGTCCCGTACTACTTGTACTCGCCACGCGCGCATGCCCAACGTCTGCCCGCCGCCAACCCAGAAGCCACAATAAAACATCACTGATACCAGCAGCAGATAGGCGCGGAACCACAGGTTGCTGCCCTGCACTTCGATGCCGAGACCGATTCCGAGGGGTACGACCACGATTGCGCTGGCGATCACCAGAATGGCGATCAGCAACAGGCTGTCATAGATCATTATGGCCAACCGACGAAGGAACCCGGGCGCTGCTGCGTGGCGAATATCCAGGGAGGGTTGCGTACGCATCGCACCATTGTAGTAGTGGCGCGATGGGAAGCAATCCCGGACCGGCTGCGCAGCGGAGTGATGAGGGAAAACCCTAGCTATTGTCGGGATTCGTACGAATGGAATTTTCACTGATTTTCGGCATCATGTAGTGATGATGCTGGGTGTTCGACAGGATCGGGAGGAAAACAATAACTATGATCAGCCTGGCCGTTAGAGCCAGCACTGGGTAACACATCCCAAAGGGGAATTTGGGGGGGTTGGCATAGGCCATGAGCCGGCGAAACGCGGCTCATGGTCTTTTGCTTTCTGCCAGGACGTTACCCGCGGGCTATCCTGCACCGGGTCCGGGCCCCGCTTCCTGAGCGCCGCACACCATCAAGCATTGGCCCTCGCCTGCGTATGCGGTCATAATCGCT
>JAHEIA010000207.1 GCA_024639625.1 Chromatiales bacterium | reverse complement strand
AAGTTCTTGTAGGGATCGAACCGACGCGGATTGACCGTAAATTGTGTCATGGCGATGTCTCCTTACACCTCGGTTCGACGGGCGATCTGTTGAATCTTGAGAATCACAAACTCCGCAGGCCTCAACGGAGCGAAACCCACCTCGATATTGACGATGCCGTTGTCGATATCCTGCTGGGTGGTCGTTTCTCCGTCGCACTTCACGAAGTACGCGTCGCGCGGTGCCGTTCCCTGGAATGCCCCCTTGCGGAACAGGTCCTGCATAAAAGCCCCCACGTTCATCCGGATCTGTGCCCACAGTGGTTCGTCATTGGGTTCAAACACTACCCACTTGGTACCCCTGAACAGGCTTTCTTCGATGAACAAGGTGGTGCGCCGTACCGGTATGTATTTCCAATCCGATGCCAGAACGTCCGCCCCTTCCAGCGTGCGCGCTCCCCAGCAGATATTCGAATAGACCGGGAAATTTCGCAGGCAATTGACCCCAAGAGGATTGAGAGAGCCGTTCTCGTCATCGGTAAGGTTGTAAGCCAGGCTCTGCACATTGCGCAGCCGTGCATCGGTTCCCGCCGGCGCTTTCCATACACCACGCTGCGTATCGGTACGAGCCCAAAGACCTGCGATGGTACCGCTCGAAGCAAGGGAAGTAGGTCGGTTTCTGTTCAGCGGGTCTGCAACATTGGTGCGTGGAAAATAAACCGCCCCATTCGGATGACGCAACCCGCCGTTGTCGTTAAGCCAGGTGTGGATCAGATCCACCCGATTCACATTGACGTTAATATCGACCAGGGCCATTGAGCGGCGTTCTTCGGCATAGTTCAACGCCTCTCCGTAGACGGTACGCATGTCATCTGCCGATGTCAGACGGGCCGCCTGCGGGATACACAAAATATTGAAAAGATCCACGTCCTCGAGGGCATAGAGCCCGGTCTTGGCCGCCCGTGTACCACGAAACAACGCCTCGGGCACGGTGACGTTACCGTTCACATCGGTCACGCCTCCGTCGCGCCCCCCGGCCAACCCGTATTGCTGGCCTGAAACCTCGGCGCCACTCGGCCCGTCCAAGTCATACTCAGCAACATCCGTACCGCCGAAGCTAAGAGTCGCCGTCGGATCGAACGGGCGTGCGGCACGCCCCGCCTTGATTTGGAATCGGCGCGGATTCGCGACCGTGCCATTACCGATGATCCCCACTGTCGCTCCGGCCAGATAGGCCAGGAAGGGCTGCTCAGCAACGGGGAAAACGCCGCCCCCGGAGGGTACCGGGTGGCGTGCCGCCTCACGGATACCCCGCTCCAGCGCTTGCGCCCAAGCGCTGAAGTCCCCGGGTGAACTGCCTCCGAGGTACGCGGTCGGTGTAGTAGCAAAATCGAACTGGACGTCCAATGGACCAACGGCAAAGGTTCCGCCGGCTCCATCGTCGAGCGTGATCGTTATCTCCAGATCATCGACGCTTGCAACCACCGCCGGGACATTGCCACCCAAAGCGCCGCTTAACGTACCACTAGCCGCCGGTCGAAATGTGGCAACGAAGGGAACCGGAGGGTTGGCCGGCGCCAAGGAGTCACGATTCAACTGAATCAGACGCGACCCCTGGTTGACCACCTCCAGCGCATTATTCGCGGTATCGGGCTCCATCGTGAGGTTACGATAGGTCTCGGTCTGTAGCACCGTGGTGCGATCGCCGTCGATTCGCACCTCGCTGACCGTGAGGTTGAACAGGCTATTCGGCGCGCTCGTTTCATAGTCAACTTCGAGCCGCAGATGGTTGCCCCAGGTCCCTGGGTCCTGCGCACTTTCACCGCGTAGTCGCCGACCCGCATGCGCCCTGAATATCTGATCGCCCGGAGTGCTCTCCACGACGGCCTCCGCCGTGTTCGCGTTCGTAGGCGGCGCCGTCGGCGGCGCCCCTGTCTCAGTATCGGCGACACGCACCACCCATGCCTGGGAGCCGCTATTGAGAAAGAATTGCTGGATTACGTAGGACGCTTCACTGCTTCGCTCGAGGCCGCCATATTCGCGCTCGAAATCTGCCATGGAGAAGATCTGCATGGCCTCGTTTAGTGGTCCCTTGCGGAAGGTTCCGATAAATGCAGCGACGGAGGTCGCGACACCCGTTATGGTGCGCACGCCACTGGGAATTTCTTCTATATAGACACCCGGGTAGGTTGGCCTGACTGGCATGATGCCCTCCTAAGCTTGCGGACGATCCTGTCCGTCCTCCATTTATTCGATCCGTTCATGGCACCGAACGGCCTGACAACCAGTGGTAACCGAAAGTGGCAATACTCTTAAAGAGTAGCGGGACAAACCAAAGAGTCAATGCGCTGAAATGACTTTTTTGGTACCCGCCTGGCCGTCAAGATTCCTCCGCTTAGGGTGGTGGATGACGGCGCGATGGCAGCCGTCGAAGATCGAGGATTGGCAACATGGCAGCCATCCGGTACGGGAACCCGAGTGCCGTATGGTTGAACCGGAAAGCCGGCGCTAGTCGAGGCGCCGCGTGCTTTTGCGAGGGTGAAGGGCGAGCCGCAATTGCGCGAGAGCGCCGGGTAGTGATCTCGAACGAGGTAATGAAGAAGCAGACCTTCTCCTCGCAAGGCTCGGCGCTGGCTTCGAAGCTCTGAACGAAATGGGTGGGGGCCGGATATAGATTCTGGAATGCTCTCGGATGGAGAGCTGACACCGGTGGTTCTTTTCGTTCCGATTCGCTCGTCACGAGTTGATCCCACGACAGTCCCATGAGTGCTGCATTGATCGTCCGAGACGACCCGACTGAAGCGCAAAATCCTTTGTGTCACTGCCTCGAACCACGTTTTAGCGCGGATGCCCGGACTACTAGACCACCGACGCATCAGCGCCCTACCCGACCGGGCGGGGCTTGGGGCAAACCCAGACCCCATAGCGAAAAATAGCCAAACCACGGCCATGAGCTAATGATTGTCGCCGCCTCCATGGACTCCGACGGCCTCCGCCAGCGTCGGATAGTCTGTATATCCGTGCTCGTCGCCGCCGTAAAATGTGTTGGAGTCCCAATCGTTCAATGCCGCACCCGCCAAGAACCGTTGCGGCAGATCGGGGTTGGAAATCATGGGCCGGCCGAAGGAGACCAGATCACACAGCCCCGCCTCGATGCGGCGCCGCGCTTCGTCCGCCGTATAGGCTCCATTCGCTATATAAACCCGCGTAAAACGCGACCGGATGGCTTCGATGACCGCCTCGGGCCGCCCCTCTGCGTGGTTTCCTTGGAAGGAGTCCTCGACCACCTCGATGTAGGCGATTCCCGTGTCCTCCAGACGCTCGGCGAAGGCGCCGTAGGTGGCTACGGGATCGTCGTCGCGCATCGCGTTGAAGCTGCCGGTCGGGCTGACGCGGATACCGGTGCGCTCGGGACCCCATACACTCGCCACGGCGTCGACCACCATCAACGGAAAGCGCAGGCGATTCTCGATCGAGCCGCCGTATTCGTCGGTCCGTTGATTGCTGCTCGTACGGATAAACTGGTCCAACAGATAGCCGTTCGCCGAGTGGATCTCGACGCCATCGAAGCCCGCCTGCTTGGCGTTCTCGGCGCCCATTCGGAACTGCTCGACGACGCCTGGGATCTCGTCCGTCTCCAGTGCCCGCGGCTCCAGCACGTCCAGCATGCCAGACTCCGCGCTGATGAAGGTCTGCGCACCCTCGGGTCGGATCGCCGACGGCGCCACCGGGAGCTCACCGTTGGGCTGCAGCTCGGGGCGGGATATGCGCCCCACATGCCAAAGCTGCAGGTGAATCCGGCCGCCGGCCTGGTGCACCGCCGAGGTCACCTTGTGCCAGCCCTCGACCTGCTCCGCCGAATGGATGCCCGGGGTAAATGCATAACCCTTTCCCTGGGGCGACACCTGGGTGGCCTCCGCGATGATCAGACCGGTACCGGCGCGTTGTGCGTAGTACCTGGCATTCATCTCGGTCGGCACATCGCCTGGTTGACGCGCGCGGGCCCGCGTCAGCGGGGCCATGACAATGCGGTTCGGCAGGGTAATCGCTCCAAGCCGGAGAGCGCTGAACAGCGGGTCAGTATGTTCGGTCATGGTCAGGGTACCTTCTGGATTCGATGGATCCGCCAAGCATAACCCAAGAGCCTCGCGGCTTCGCGGGGTCTTGCCGGAAAAAGTGCTCGCGTCAGCTAGCCAACCCCGCCGTAACTCGCGTCTGGCCTTTGCACACTCTTTTACCGGATATCGTCGAGCATGTGCTCGCGACCGGCGCTCAAGAGCACGCGCCAGACCTCCAGCAGGTAGGCGCCTGGGTCACTGATCCCCGTGAGAGTCCGGTACGAGAGCACCGCGCCGCTAAACCCTTCCGTTCGCCAGACGGTTCCCAACGGTAACCGTGTGTGCGGCAGTGCCTCCGGCAGCGGATAGGCGGTGACATAGAAATAAGGCTCTGGGATGCCTTCGTCCCCGAGCGTGAAACCAAAGTTCATCTGCTTGTCGGCATGCTCTTCATCCGCCGGATCCTGCTCGGATACCTTAGCACCCGGTAGCCACAACAACGACAGGTCGAAGTGATGGGGCCAAAGCTGGATCGGGCTGGTTTCCTCGCGGATGCCGGCACGGAAGACCTACATCGCGGTCGCCACCCAGTTGAACGCCCGGGCAATGGTGTGCGCTTGCTCTGCCGAATAACCCGGATGGGACCGCGCACCGTCGCCCCGACCATCGGTTTCGGGTACGAGCTGAGAATCAATGCCGTTCGCAAGCAGGAAACGTTCCATACTGAGCGCCAGCTCGCAAGCCGATTGCCCGCGCAATGGCTCGGACAGCTGCGCCCCGGTAGAGGTTCGTCCATGCAGCAGGCCCTCCCTCAGGCTCAGCTCAAGCTCGAAATCGATCCCAGCGTGTACGACGCCGGTCGTCAAACCGTTCAAAGAGGGGCGTAAGCTGGCGTGCCACCAGTGTTTGCGTCTGGCCCGGCAGCTTTTCAGCCAGTCACCCAGAACCCGTGCGTAGGCGTGTAGCGCATCTCGAGTACCCGCTATCGCGGAGTGATCGAGCGCGGGAAAGTCCGCTGTGCTCATCTCCGCCTCCAAGGACCCTGTCACGGCCCCGCAACACCACCGAAGGCAACCCCGGTTAGACGGGCCATATCAACGTCGAACGTGGTCAAGTCCTCGCTCGAGAACTCACCTAAGTGGCGATGTCCCGCCGCCCGCGCCAACACGCTCATCAATTCCACCGAGGCCGAGAAAAAGCGCGCCAATCGCTCCGCGGCGATGTCCACTGGCAAGCGGGAGCGCAAATGCGGCTTCTGGGTGGCGATGCCCACCGGACAGTAGTTCGTGTGACAGGCGCGCATGCCCAGACAACCGATCGCCTGCAGCGCCGCGTTGGAAACCGCGATCCCGTTGGCCCCCAACGCCATCGCCTTGGCGAAATCGGCGGGATGCCTGAGGCCTCCAGTAATGATAAGCGTGACATCCGAGGCCCGGCAGGCATCTAGATGCCGCCTAGCCCTCGCCAGGGCCGGAATCGTCGGTACCGAGATGTTGTCGCGAAAGATCAATGGCGCGGCGCCCGTGCCACCACCACGGCCGTCCAGGATGATGTAGTCGACGCCCACTTCCAGCGCGGCGTCGATGTCTTTCTCGATGTGTTGCGCGGATAACTTGAAGCCGACCGGTATGCCGCCGGTTTTCTCCCGCACTTCCGCTGCGAAATCGCGGAATTGACTTAACTCTTTCCACTCCGGGAAGCGTGCAGGAGAAACCGCAGGTTCTCCTTCTGTCAGCCCCCGGACTTCGGCGATTTTGCCTTTCACTTTTTCACCGGGCAGATGTCCCCCGGTGCCGGTCTTCGCGCCCTGACCACCTTTGAAGTGAAATGCCTGCGCCATTTTGACCTTATCCCAGGCGAAGCCGAATCGCGCCGAGGCAAGCTCGTAGAAATAGCGCGAGTTCGCGGCTTGCTCTTCGGGTAGCATCCCGCCTTCCCCCGAGCAGATTCCGGTGCCTGCCAGTTCCGCGCCCTTGGCGAGCGCCACCTTGGCCTCCTCGGACAGCGCACCGAAACTCATGTCCGAAACCAATAGCGGGATCT
>JAHEIA010000206.1:237-6098 GCA_024639625.1 Chromatiales bacterium | reverse complement strand
CTCGCGGATGCGCACTTCCAGGGCAAGCCCCACTGCAGCAGTGGGGCTTGCCCTGGTAGTGCGCATCCGCGAGGCCTACGGAAGCGTCGAAGAGGACGATATCCAGGCGCGGGACCTCGCGGCCGACGAGCCTGATCCCGCAGCGAAGGCATCCAGCCGTCCCGGATCCCGAGACCGCGATCTGCGCAACGCCGCGCCTTCAGACCGCGAAGCTTGAGTTCGCTCCCTTGGGTTTCGTCGATCACCTCCCGGTTCTCCCCGTACTCGTGCCGCTGTTGGCGGCGCCTCTGTGCGTACTCTTGGAGAGTGGTTCTCGGGCCTGGTGGGCCGCGGTCTTCGCTGCCTGGCTGAGCTTGGCCGCTGCCAGCGCCTTGCTCTGGCAGGTGTCCAATTCCGGAGCGGTCAGCTATGCGCTCGGGGGCTGGGCGGCACCCTGGGGGATCGAATACCGCGTCGATCTGCTCGCGGGCTATGTACTGCTGATCGTCGCGTCGATCGCCGCCCTGGTGCTCAGCTATGCTCGGCTCAGCGTCGCCCAAGAGATCCCGTGCGAGCGGGCGGCGCAGTTCTATGCAGCGTTTCTCCTGGTGTTGGCGGGCTTTTCCGGAATCGCCGTTACCGGCGACGCCTTCAATCTGTTCGTGTTTCTGGAGATCTCTTCCCTGGCCTCCTACACCTTGATCAGTATGGGAAAGGATCGCCGCGCCCTGAGCGCTTCCTTTCAATACTTGATCATGGGCAGCATTGGGGCCACTTTCATACTCATCGGTGTCGGCTTCCTCTACATGATGACCGGCACCTTGAACATGCAGGATCTGGCCGCGCGTCTGCCCGCGGTCTTCGAGACGCGCACGGTGCGCGCCGGTTTCGCCTTCCTGACGGTGGGCATCGGCCTCAAACTGGCCCTTTTCCCACTGCACCTGTGGCTGCCCAACGCCTACGCCTACGCCCCTTCCACGGTCAGCGCCTTTCTTTCCGCAACCGCTACCAAGGTGGCAGTGTACGCACTGCTGCGATTCCTGATCGTCGTTTTCGGTGTCGAATTTTCTTTCGAGGAGATGCCGGCGGACGTGCTCTTTCTGGTGCTGGGTCTTGCGGGGATGCTTTCGGCCTCTCTGGTGGCCGTGTTTCAGGACAATGTCAAGCGCATGCTGGCCTACTCGAGCGTCGCGCAGGTGGGCTATATGGTGCTCGGAATCAGCCTTGCGTCCGCCACCGGGCTTACCTCCGCTGTACTGCATCTGTTCAATCACGCGTTGATGAAGGGTGCCCTGTTTCTGGCACTCGGTGCGGTCGTTTATCGGGTTGGAGCGGTGCAGATCCGAGACTTTGCCGGCCTGGGTCGCCGCATGCCTTGGACCATGGCGGCCTTCGTCATCGGCGGGTTGAGCCTGGTCGGCGTGCCGCCCACCGCGGGTTTCGTCAGCAAGTGGTACCTGGTTCTGGCGACTCTGGAAAAAGGTTGGTGGCCGGTGGCTGGGCTTGTGCTGCTCGGCTCGGTCATCGCTTTGGTTTACGTATGGCGGGTGGTGGAAGCTGCCTATTTCGCTCAACCCCGGGCGGATGTCACGGCATTGCGCGAGGCGCCTCCGTCCCTGTTGGTGCCGATCTGGATCCTGGTCGGAGCCAATCTGTATTTTGGCCTGCGCACCGACCTGACGGCGGGTATTGCACGGCGGGCGGTGTCTACGCTGATCGGGGGAGCCCCATGACCGCCGAGTTGCTCCTGCCCTGGATACTCGCGACGCCGTTTCTGGGGGCGGTGGGAGTTGGCTACACCGGCCGCTGGCCCAACCTGCGGGAGGCCGTAAGCCTGAGCACCGCGGCTGCGCTGTTCGCGCTGGTTGTCCTGCTGGCGCTGGGTGCGTCGGCCGGCGGGCAGACGACGGTCGTGCTGGCCGAACCCTTCCCCGGCCTACCGTTGGCGCTGTCCCGCGAGCCGCTGGGATTGTTGTTCGCGCTGGTGGCGAGTTTCCTCTGGCCGGTTACTGCGGTCTACGCGATCGGTTATATGCGCAGCCATGGCGAGGGCCATCAGACCCGCTTTTACGCCGCGTTCGCGGTGTCCCTCGGGGCTACGATGGGTATCGCATTCGCCGCCAACATGTTGACCCTGTTCGTATTCTACGAACTGCTGACCGTGGCAACCTACCCGTTGGTCACCCACGCGGGAACTGAAGAGGCCAGGCGCGCCGGGCGCCTTTATCTGGGCATGCTGATGGGGACCTCGATCGCCTTCCTGCTGTTGGCCGTTGTCTGGACCTGGCAGCTCAGCGGCACTCTCGACTTCACTCCGGGTGGTATCCTCAACAGCGACATGGGGGGCGCCGCGCTCGGCGTGTTGCTCGTGCTCTACGTGCTGGGTACCGGCAAGGCAGCGCTCATGCCGCTGCACCGCTGGCTGCCGGCTGCCATGGTCGCCCCAACGCCGGTTTCCGCCTTGTTGCACGCAGTGGCGGTGGTCAAGGCTGGGGTGTTCACGATTCTCAAGGTGACCGTCTACATCTTTGGCCTGGACCTGATCCGTGAACTCGCGGCCGCAGAGTGGTTGGCCTATCTCGCTGGGGCGACGATTATCCTCGCGTCGCTTGTCGCCATGACCCGCGACAACCTAAAGGCCCGCTTGGCTTACTCGACCATTAGCCAGCTTAGCTACATCGTGCTCGGGGCTCTGCTCGGGATCGGCGCGGGGGTGGTGGGCGGGAGCATGCACATCGCTATGCATGGACTGGGCAAGATCACCTTGTTCTTCTGCGCCGGCGCGATCCTGGTGGCCGCCCAGAAGACCCGCGTCAGCGAACTGGACGGCCTGGGACGACGCATGCCCTTGACCATGCTCGCGTTCCTAATCGGCGCTCTATCGATCGTCGGTCTGCCGCCGATGGGCGGTACCTGGAGCAAGTGGCTGCTGGTGCAGGGTACCCTGGACGCGCAGACCTGGGTGTTGACGGCAGTGCTGCTGGCGAGCTCTTTGCTGAACCTGATGTATCTGGTGGCGATTCCACTGCGCGCCTTCTTCCGTCCCCCGGCCGGGTTATCCGACAGCAAGGGGATAAGGGAAGCGCCCTTGGCCTGTCTGCTGGCGATCGCGGTGACGGCATCCGGTTGCGTTCTGCTGTTCTTTTGCGCAGATCCGCTGTTTCGGCTGGCGGAGGGGGTGATCCGGTGAACGAGGGGCGAGGCAAAAGTTACCTGTTCGACCCTCCGAGAAACCGCAGGCGAATTGTGCGGGGTCTGATCGCACTCTGCCTTGCCCTGCTCGGACTGGATGCGGTCCTGCATCGCCATGCGGTGCATCCGTGGGACGACCTGTTTGGTTTCTACGGGCTGTACGGTTTCGTCGCCTGTGTCGTGCTGGTGTTGTTGGCCAAGGAGCTGCGCAAGCTGGTCATGCGCGACGAAAATTACTACCGGCGGGGATCACGCAAAAGCCCGCCCGGCCAAGCGCCCAACCCGGAAGACGACGATGCTTGATCTGACCCCGGCGCTGCCGCTCTACCTGGGGGCCTTGTTCGCAGGGATCACCCGCGGTTGGCTCCGCGCGGTGGTCATGTTGGCAGCTCCCATCGTCGGGGCCGCCGGCCTGCTTGGGCTCGAGTCGGGATTTAGCGTAACCACCGACCTGATGGGCTATACGCTGACCCCGGTCCGGGTGGACGCCTTGTCCCTGTGGTTCGGTTACTTGTTTCATCTCGCCGCGTTGATCGCGGTAGTGTACGCGCTGCACGTCAAGGATCCGCTGCAGGACAGCGCGGCCCTGGCCTATGCGGGCAGCGCGGCCGGGGCGGTGTTCGCCGGGGACCTGCTGACCCTGTTCGTCTACTGGGAGTTGCTGGCACTCACCTCGGCCGTGCTGATCTTTGCGCGCAGAAGCGAGCGGGCGCTGCATGCGGGGATCCGTTACCTCGTTATGCAGATTGCTTCCGGGGTGCTGCTCTTGGCAGGGGCCTTGCTGTTCGCCGGAAGCGGGGGAGGGCTCGCGTTCGGCCCGATCGGCCTGGACGCTCCGGGCGGCTGGCTGATCTTCCTGGCCTTCGGTATCAAGAGCGCGTTTCCCTTGCTGCACAACTGGCTAACCGACGCCTACCCGGAGGCCACACCTTCCGGAACTGTCTTCCTCAGTGCCTTCACCACCAAGGTAGCGATCTACGCCCTGGCCCGGGGGTTCGCGGGCACCGAACTCCTGGTCTATATCGGGGCGTTGATGACCTGCTTCCCGATCTTCTACGCGGTCATCGAGAACGATCTGCGCCGGGTGCTGGCCTACAGTCTGATCAACCAGCTCGGATTCATGGTCGTCGGCATCGGCATCGGCACGCAGCTAGCGCTGAGCGGTGCCGTGGCCCACGCCTTCACCGATGTGATCTTCAAGGGGCTGCTCATGATGAGCATGGGCGCGGTGCTCTATGTGACCGGCGAGTCCCGGGGATCGGAGCTTGGCGGCCTGTACAAGAAGATGCCGCGAACCACGGTGCTGTGCATAGTGGGGGCAGCTTCGATCTCCGCATTCCCTCTGTTCAGCGGGTTCGTGAGCAAGTCGATGGTCATGAGCGCCGTGCTGCAGGAGGGTTACCAAGGCGTATGGCTGGTCCTTCTGTTCGCCTCCGCCGGTGTGTTTCACCATGCCGGGATCAAGATCCCTTTCTTCGCCTTCTTCGCCCACGACTCGCGGTTCGTAGCCACAGCGCACGAACCGCCGGCCAATATGCTCATCGCGATGAGCGTCGCGGCGTTGCTTTGCATGGCGATCGGCAGCTTTCCACAGGTCTTTTATGCCTTGCTGCCGTTTGCCGTCAGCTATACACCCTATGATGTCACCCACGTGCTGGCCCAGATGCAGCTTCTGGCGTTCTCCGCGCTGGCCTTTACCTGGCTCAGGTTGTCCGGAATCTATCCCGCAGAGCTCAAATCCGTGAACCTCGATGCCGAGTGGGTCTACCGTCGTTTGTTACCGGAAGCCGCGCGTAGGTTTCTGCAGAGCGCCGCACCGCTAGACCGGCGGCTGCGTCGGCAGGGGCAGGCGCTGATGCGCAGAGGTGTCCGAGCGCTGGCCAGACACCACGGCTCCCACGGGGTGCTGGCGCGTACCTGGCCGACCGGGAGCATGGTGCTCTGGGTCGCTTCCCTGCTTGGACTTTCGCTGGTGCTTTATTACATGTGATGGGGATCCGTGCTTGATCCACCTGCGTCGTCCGCAGTTCCAGCGGTTGCGAAAGGGTTGCGGAGGGCTCTGGGGCAAAAGCGGACGCGGCACGCCAAACTCTTCGGCCTCCTCTGGGGAGCGCTGAGTACCTAGAAACTGTATAATGCAATAGATATAACTTTCTAATATATATAGCATATGACAAAGAATCCATCCCCCGGTATTGCACGAAGCGACCGCTTATCTGACGCCGGTTTGATGCGACTCGAGAAGCAGCTGCAATCTGGGGCAAAGATGAGCGGCCTGGTGCTCGCGCAATGGATCAAGCGTTATGGTGAGGCGGCCCGGGATATCATTCGCACGCACGGCGGCGATTCTGTTTCTCACGACGGGCAGGAGTGAGCGGGTACCGACCGATGGAGAAAGACGTAACGGTTACCACCCTTAACGGCCACCGAACCGTGTGTAGTCCCCGGGCACAATTCATCCGCAAGGTGTTCTCGGCGCCTATGACAAGGCCTGGAAAGCCCTAGTATGGCCCCGGTCTTTTCCTGGCTGACCGAGTGGCGCGCCGACCAATTGCAGGGGACCCTGGTTGGCATCTTCGTCGCGGACGAGGCTGGACAGGCGATGCGTAGCCTTGATCAGGTCGAGGCCATTGCTGGGTTGGGCCTAGCGAGTGATCGTTATGCCGGCGGGCTCGGCCATTGGAAGCGAA
>JAHEIA010000206.1:0-227 GCA_024639625.1 Chromatiales bacterium | reverse complement strand
CGGAAGAGGACCTGCGCAAGGCCGAACGCCGCAGTGGCCTCGCGTTCGCCGACGGAGAGCATCGGCGCAATCTGGTGGTGCGCGGCATCCCTCTCGATGCCTTCCGGAGGCGCCGGGTCCGCATCGGAGAGGCGCTGTTGCTGTTCGACCGGCTGCGTCCACCCTGTGGTTACCTCGATCGGCTCGTGAGACCCGGGGCCGGCAAGGCTCTCGGCAAAGGGGCGGGT
>JAHEIA010000205.1 GCA_024639625.1 Chromatiales bacterium | reverse complement strand
TTTCCGCCCGGGTCGCGTTCGTTCCGGAAACCCTCGCTGGGGAGATCCGGGTCAAGGTGGACGTCGCGAGCGTCACCACCGATATGCCGGACGTGGACGATGCGTTGGCGCTCGCGGAATGGTTCTTCTTGGCCCGTTTCCCCGACGCGGATTTCAGTGCCGACCGTTTTCGCCGCCTCGCCGACGGTGGATTCTCCGCTCAGGGCAGCCTCAGCCTGAAGGGGGTGCGCCGGCCGCTGGAAGTCCCGTTCCGCTGGGACGCGGAGGCGGATGCTGTGCGCATGCGGGGGAAGCTGACGATCGACCGCAACGACTTCGGGATCGGCAGCGGAGAATGGTCCGGCGGAGAGGTCATCGACCTGGAAGTGCTGGTAGAATTCGATCTGCGATTGATCCCGGCGCTCGACTCGGCCCCGTGACCTGAGCCCTGCGGCTCAGAACTTCTTTTCCACCTCCGCCCAAAGCTTCCGATAGGCGCGCGCAGGTTTGCTCTGCGGAGCAAAATGGACCACCGGGGCGCGTTCCAGCCCCATCCGCTCCACCTTCTTCGCGTTCGGGATCGAGGTGTTCAGGATCTCGCGAAACTCGTTTGGCAGGGTGCGCATGATCTCGCGGTGCAGTGCCCGGCGCCGATCGTACATGGAGAAGAAGGGGAGCAGCTTGAGATGCTGGGCGGGCCGCTTGCGGAAATAGTCGAGCAACTGGTAATAAGTGCGCACCGAAAGGGTCGTCGGGATCAGCGGGATCAAGAGCATGTCGGCAGCGTAAAAAATATTTTCCGAGGTCAGGGAGATGCTCGGCGCGCTATCGATGATTAACAGATCGTATTCGCTACTGATGGGGCGCAGCAGCCGTAACAATTGCTTTGCCGGTTGTTTAGTGTCGCTCGCGGCGATGTCGAAGTTGCGGAAGGAGAAGTCGGCCGGTATCAGATCCAGCCCCTCGAAATCGGTGGCCTTCACCGCTTCGTCCAAGGCGCTCTTCTTCCGCATCAGTCCCCTGACGCCGGTCTCCAGTTTTGGCTTGATGCGAAAGTAGAAGCTTGCTGCGCCCTGTGGGTCCAGGTCCCAAAGCAGCGTGCGGTACCCCTCCCAGGCCGCTAGATAGGCAAGATTGGTGGCGGTGGTCGTTTTGCCTACGCCCCCTTTGATGTTGTAGGTAGCGAGAATCTTCATTTTGAATCCTGCTCTTGTGCCTTGGATGTCGGGCCGAACATGGCGCGCAGCCGCTTGCGGGTCTTCTTGGTATTGAATTTCCTGTATCGGCCGCCGAATTCCTCGCGGACCACGCGCTCCTGCTCGGCGAGATCCGCGACCAAATGATCCATGGCTTCCATTGAGGCGCGGGTCAGGCGCTCCTCGCTGCGCATCTCATCGCGGAATTTGCGCAGGGTGATCTGCTGCATCTCGAGATCGCGAAAGGCATCAAGGACTCGTCCCAACCGGTTGAGCGGTTGCGAAACCGCGGCGATCTTCCGCGCGTCGTAGAGTTCGCTGAAGAACTCCAGCAGAAAGCCGAGTTGTTCGATGGTCTCGTACATCGACAATAGGTGGCCAGGAGGACTGAAGCGATCGATGGCGCCGCCTTGCGCCAGTAGATGCTGGCAGCAATCCCAGGTCAGTTCTCGAGCAAGGGCGTCGATGCGCGACGGGGCCGCGTCGCTTTTTGGCTGGGGCGCGCTTAGGAAGCTTTGCCAGCGTTGCTCCAGTGCGCGGTAGCGGGGACTGAGCAGGCCCACTTTCAGCTTCGAATGCTCCAACCGTTTGTGGTCCTTGAGGTATTCGCGGAACGGATCGAGGTAGCGCCGCAAAGAGGCCGGCAGGCGCTTCTCATAACTCTCGAACAGCAGCAGATAGATATCGACTTGGCGCGTCGGCCGGGTGATCTTGTCGAGCCAGGTGAACTCGTCGCGGAAGAAGCGCAGCGTCGACTCGGGGAACAGCCCCTCGGCCTTGTCGATCAGCAACGCGGAGCGGACCACGGCGGCGCGAAAGTCATGCAGAAATTCGGAATCGGCGTCCCTGCAGGCCCCGTCCAGATTGGTCTGCATCAGTGCATGCAGCTCTTCCAGCATCCCGCGCACCGCCTGCTCGGCCGCTTGCCCGGGCTGCACGTGGTAGCGCGGGCGGTTGCGATAGGCGCCCGGCTTGAGACCGACCGCCTTCAGGGCGCTGACCAGTGGATCCTCGTCCACCGGAGAGAGCCCGGCCTTGGCGCCCAGGCGATGCAAGACGCGCTCGCGGATCTTTTCGTAGCCGCGGTACGGGATGACGTAGAGACGCGGGGGAAGGGCGATCTGCTTGGCGCTCTGAGCGAGAACCACCCGATCGGAGCGTAGCTCCAGACGCAGCACCGTTTTGCCTTCGTCGTCGAGCAAGCGCAGGGTCTGCACGTCGCTGTGCACTGGGACCTTGTCTTCGAGGGCGCGCATCTGCATCACCGCTTGCATACGCTCGCGGATACCCGGCGCCTGCGCGTCCCAGGAGAACCTAGGGATCTGCCGAACCACCTGGCTGAGCAGGATGTCGCCGGTCTGCAACTGTCGCCAGACGATCTGGTAGCCCTGCTTGGCCGCGGAGACCTCGAACACCAGCCCGGATCGGTACATCCGCCAGTCGAAGGTGTCGAGATAGCTGCGGATTACATGCGTAGGGGGATCGTCCTCGATTCGGTAGCTGCCGGCCAGGCGGGAACGCAGGTCGTGCAGAGAGAATCGATTAGAGATGTCGTAGATCAATGTTGGTTCAGCCAAACCGGGTAGTCCTAGGTTCGCAACGGAATCGGTAAAAGACCGTTTTTTCGTAACAAACATGAAATATAGCACCTTCGCGGCGCAAACCCTTGTTTGACTGTTCACGCACCTCACTTCAGGAGCACTTCGTGGAGTGGTGGAACATTGGATTCCCCAGGCCCTACGACTATCCTTAAGTGGGGACGAATTGGGGTGGCGGCATGCTATGAACAGGCTGCGCAGGGTGATCGCCTGGTTGTTGCTGGTTGGATTTGGGGCAGGTGTGGTCTGCTTTACGGCCGGCGCGGAAGGACCCGCGACGGTTCGGGTCCTCGAGCTCGAGGGGAGCATTGGGCCGGCCGCCAGCGATTATGTTGCTCGGGCGCTGGAAAAGGCCGCCGAGGACCAGGTGGCGGTGGTGGTCCTGAGAATAGATACCCCTGGCGGCCTCGATACATCCATGCGCAGCATCATCAAGCAGATCGTTGCATCTGCGGTCCCGGTGGTGAGTTATGTCGCCCCCAGCGGAGCGCGGGCGGCAAGCGCGGGCACCTATATCCTGTACGCCAGCCATGTTGCGGCCATGGCCCCCGGTACCAACCTAGGTGCGGCAACCCCGGTGCAGCTCGGAGGGCTGCCGGGCGGCCTCGGTCGGGAAAAGGACCAAGACCGGGGCGAGGCCGAGGGTGAAGGGGCCGATCCAACCGCGGGGAAGAGGCCTGCCTCGGCCATGTCCCAAAAGCTCGTGAATGACGCCGTGGCCTATCTGAAGGGGCTGGCCCAACTGCGGGGGCGTAACGTCGAATGGGCGGAGAAAGCGGTGCGGGAAGCGGCCAGCCTGCCTGCGGAAGAGGCCTTGGGCGAAGGTGTGATTGATCTCGTCGCCCCGGACGTGCCGGATCTGTTGGCGCAGCTGCAAGGGCGCGCAGTCGATCTGCGCGGGAAAGAGCGCGTGCTCGACACCCAGGGAGCGATCGTCGAGCACATCATGCCGGATTGGCGTAGCCGACTGCTCTCGGTCATCGCCAACCCCAGTATCGCTTACGTCATGATGCTGATCGGTATCTACGGTCTGATTTACGAGTTCGCCAATCCGGGGGCGATTGTCCCTGGCACTTTGGGCACCATCAGCCTGCTCCTGGCCCTGTATGCGTTCCAGCTGTTGCCGATAAACTATGCGGGCGTGGCCTTGCTGCTAGTCGGTCTGGCCCTGATGGTCGCGGAGGCTTTCGTGCCTAGCTTCGGGGCCCTGGGAATCGGCGGTATCGTTGCCTTCGTGATCGGCTCGGTGATCATGATCGACACCGACGCCCCGGGTTACGGCATCGCCTTGCCGCTGATCTTGTCCTTCGCCGTGGCGAGTGCGTTGGCGATGTTCGGCACCTTGAGTTTCGCGCTCAAGGCGCGATCACGACCGGTCGTGAGTGGGAGCGAGGAACTCATCGGGGCGATCGCCACGGTGGTGGAAGGGAAGGGCAGTGGTGGGTCGGTGCGAGTCCACGGCGAGGTGTGGGCGGCGCGCAGCGAGCAGCCGTTGCAGGCCGGGGAGCAAGTCGAGATTATGAGTATCGACGGGCTTACTCTAGTGGTGCGTCGAAATCAATAAGGAGAGTCGCGACCGATGACCGGTTATACCATGCTCTTTGTTCTGGGTTTCGTGGTCTTGTTGCTCTTGGCGTCGCTGAAGATCCTGCGCGAATACGAGCGCGGTGTGATCTTCCTACTGGGACGCTTCTGGAGGGTCAAGGGGCCGGGACTGATCATCGTCGTGCCGGTCATCCAACAGATGGTCCGGGTGGATCTGCGAGTCATCGTCATGGACGTCCCGAGCCAGGACGTGATCTCGCGCGACAACGTTTCGGTCAAGGTGAACGCGGTGGTGTATTTCCGGGTGATCGATCCCCAGAAGGCGATCATCCAGGTCGCCGAGTTCTACACCGCGACCAGCCAGTTGGCGCAGACCACCTTGCGTTCGGTGCTCGGCCAGCACGAGCTCGACGAGATGCTTGCCGAGCGGGACCGCCTGAATGCGGATATCCGGGCCATTCTCGACCAGCAGACCGATGCCTGGGGCATCAAGGTGGCCAACGTGGAGATCAAGCACGTGGATCTGGACGAGAGCATGGTGCGGGCCATTGCCAAGCAGGCGGAGGCGGAACGGTCGCGGCGCGCCAAGGTGATCCACGCGGAAGGCGAGCAGCAAGCCGCGGAAAGACTCGCGCAGGCGGCCGCGATCCTGGCGCAGCAACCGCAAGCGATGCAATTGCGTTACCTGCAAACCCTTACCGAGGTCGCTACCGACAAGACCAGCACCCTGGTATTCCCCTTGCCCATCGACCTGATCGAGCCATTGCTCAAGAAGTGAGGCCTTGGAGACGCGCGGCGGATTGCAGTGCCGGCGGGTGGTGACCGCCTTCTTGCGTCACCGCGGCAAGCTGCTCGTGGTCCGTCGCAGCAAGCGCGTGGGCAGCTATCGAGGGCTCTGGTCGGCGATCAGCGGCTACCTCGAGGAGGCTACGCCCCTTGCGCAGGCCTTGCGCGAGGTGCGCGAGGAGACCGGGCTCGCCAGCGAGCGATGCCGCCTGATCAAGGCTGGGGAACCGATCGAGGTCCCGGACCGGGCGTTGGGGAACTGTTGGCTGGTGCATCCCTTTCTGTTCGACATCGAGGAGCCGGAGCAAATCCGCTTGGACTGGGAAAATACGGAGTCGCGGTGGGTGCCGCCGGAAGAGCTGGAGTCGTTGGAAACAGTACCGGCATTGGCCCGAGCGTTCGCAGCGGTGAGCGGTTCCGATGAACGACGCTGAATTCACTGTCCGCCTGCGTGAATTGGCCGAGGACCGCGCACGCGGGGCGAGCGAGTTGGCCCGTTGGTGCCTGGCTTTGTGTGTGCGCAGCGCACGTGAGGCCCCTGCGGAAAGCGTTGCCTCGTTGCGCTTTTTGTTGGAGCAACGGGCGGCTGCGCTTGCAGCAGAGCGGCCCAGCATGGCACCGATCGGGAACCTGCTTGCTCGTTGGAGGAAGGGTTTTGCGGGGGCGGACGAGGACGACCTTCCTCGGTTTCGCCAGCGAGCCGAGGCGGAAGGACAGGATCTGATCGTGACCTCACAGCAGGCGCTCGGGCTTGCTGCGGCCGCCGCAGCGCGCCAGATCGGCGACGCCAAGACCATTATCACCCACAGCTTGAGCGCCAGCGTGTGCGAGGCGCTGCGCTGCCTGCGCAGTCGCAGTATCCGGGTCATCGCGACCGAATCGAGGCCTCTGCTCGAGGGGCACATGGTAGCCCGGCAACTGGTGCAATGGGGGTTCGATACCACCCTGATCACGGATGCCGAGGTCGGTCTGTTCGTCGCTGAAGCGGACCTGGCCCTGGTCGGAG
>JAHEIA010000204.1 GCA_024639625.1 Chromatiales bacterium | reverse complement strand
AACCCTTCGTTCGCGCCGACGAACCGGAAGGGCGCGGCGGCTACGGTCTGGGGCTCGCCATCGCCCGGCGGGCGGTGGAGGCGCATGGCGGAACCATTCGCGCAAGCAATCGGGACACAGGAGGTTTATGCCTCGTGGTCGAACTGCCGCGAGATGGCATGGCCAATGCCCAGTGCCCCTCCTGATCCCTGGTGTCCGGATAAACGGTCCTGGCTGTCCGCAACGAGTTGATGAACTCAGAATCTCTAACGTGTGGCTAACGCCACGGCTTGTTTGCATCGGGTTTCCGCACTCGAAGGCGGGATACTTTCTCTTGCACAGCCAAGAGAAAGTATCGAAAGAGAAGGCTGCTCGGCAGTCCAGAACGGGAATTCGTTTCCCCGATTCGTCTGGGTTCCCGGCGACGATGGCTGCAACCAAACCCAGACTGGCTCAAACGGCGCGCCGGCGGATCTCCGCTCAGGCCAGCGCCTTGAGACAGGCGTAATTCTGCGCCGCGGTCGGTGACGCCAGCTCGTGTTCCAGCACCAGCAGGCACTGCGCCGAACGAAAACCCACCCGGTGAAGCATCTCCAGGTGGGTCGCGATCTCGAAGCGACCGGGCTCGTATTGGTACCGGGTATCGGCCGGCTTGATGAAGTCTCCGTTGAGCAACAGGCCCCGCTCGACCAGCGCGAATCTACAGGCCCGATAGACCGCTTCAGTGTGCTGCGGACCGCCTAGGTCGTGCAGCGACCAGGTGGAGACGATGGCGTCGACTGGCCCCGAGACCGAATCCCACCAGGGCTCCTGCAGTAGGTCCGCGTGCACGAAACCGACGCGCTCCGCATGACCGGCGAGCCTTTCGCGCGCTAAGCCGAGCATGGGAAGGGAGAAATCGACGCCGCAGTAACGAATCTTTGGCAGCGCGCGCAACAGGTATTCCGCCAGATAACCAGGACCGACGCCCAGTTCCACCACACGGCCGTTCGCCGGAACGCTGGACTGCAGCTCGGAGCGCATGGCGTCGAACAAGGCCAGGCGCTCCGGGGTCGGCACGAAGCGCTCGGCCCACCCCTGGGCAAAATCCTGGTCATGGAATTCGTGCTCGGCGCCTATGGTGTCCCTCATCGGTGTTCCTCCCCCCGATCGCCGGCGCCGCGCGCCTACTCTTCGCCGTTTCCGGTAATGAAATTCAACACGCCGCCCATCAGGGAATGGATTGCCCGGTAGGTGGTTTCCGGGGCCGCGAGGATCTCTTCCTCCAATTGCACATAACGAGCCGGCAACAACTCGGCGCGGCAGCTCGCGACGATATCGCGCGCGCTCTGCGGCGTGGTCTCGAGATGGAACTGCAGGCCGATCACACGCCGTCCCAACTGAAACGCCTGGTTCTCGCAGGCGGCGCTGCGGGCGAGCCGCACCGCGCCGCTCGGTAGATCGAAGGTCTCGCCGTGCCAGTGAAAGACCAGCGCCTCGGGAGGGAAGACGAAACACAGCTCGCAGCTGTCGGCCGGCACCGCGGATACCGGGAACCAGCCGATCTCCTTCTCCCGGGCCGGGTACACCGGCGCACCCATCGCACTCGCAATCAGCTGCGCCCCGAGGCAGACACCGAGCACCGCCTTGTCCGCCGCGATGACTTCGCGCACGAACCGCTTCTCGTCAGCCAGCCAGGGTCGGCTCTGCTCGTCGTTCACGCTCATGGGGCCGCCCATCACGATCAGCAGATCGAGGTCGCGGGGATTCGGCAGATCGGGGTCGGCAAAGAACCGGGTGCCGGTAACCTCGGCCTCGTTCGACTGCAGCCATCGTTCAATGCTGCCCAGGCCCTCGAACGGAACGTGTTGCAGGAAATGTGCGCGCATGGTTCACCTGTTTCGGGTAACGGTCTTTCGAAAAGCCCTGTCTCACGGCGTCAGCGGTTGCGTCCCTCCACCCTTTGGCCTCTGGCCGTGCGCCAGCACCACCGAGGTGGCGATCTGGCGTTCCGGGATGTTCCAATACCGCCTCAGAAGGCGCTCGGTTCGCTCCCTGGAAAGCAGATAGTACCCGTTCTTTTCGTAGAAGCGTATCGCCCAGCCCGCAGCCGCCCAGGTGCCGATGAGGATCGGCTTGCCGGTCGTCTCCTCGAGTCCAGCGAGCAGCGCCGTACCGATCCCGCGGTTACGCACCCCGGTGCGGACATAGGCGTGGCGAATCAGGGTAACCGCCCCGCGGTCCTGGATGCCCATGACGCCGAGCAATTCTCCCTCCGCCTCGTAGCCCCAGAAAGCGACCCCGTCGCGGATCTCGGCCCGCAGTTCGTCCATGGGCATGTAGGGCTCGCGCCAGCGATCGTCGGGTATCACACCTCGGTAGGCACGCGCCGCATCGTTGATGATCGCGTAGATCGCCGCAAGATCGTCTCCGGAACAGGCTCTTATCATGCTCATTCGCAAATAGTCGGGTAGACAAAGAGTACCCGTTTTGCGGCCCTGCCTCACCGGCTGCCGCGCAGCACGATCCACACCTGCGCATCGTAGGGCGTTCGCTGCCCGCGCGGCGCAGCCCCGGAGGCGACGCCTCCTGTCTCGCCCACCAGCACCTTCTCCACCGACACGCCGACCACCGTGTAGGGACTTCCCGCGAACGGCGCCTGCAGGCGCTCCAAGAATCCGGGGTCCGAGAGCAGCGAGGCGACCAGGGCGTTGGCTCCCCCGCTGCGCACTCTCCCGCGCTCAGCGTCCCACAGCGGGCTGGTCAAGGCGGCGCTCGCAATATAGTTCGAGATCCAGGGGAAACCCACCGCCCGCCCGAGCGCGAGCGATGCGATGGGCGGCGCGTCGTCTCCCCTGCCCCGCAGCCACTGCCTAACGACGCTACGATATGTCGTCTCCGCTACCGGGCATTCGAGGAATACGTCCGTGTGCGGGCGAAACGACGCGCTGCCCCAGCGGGCCTGTTCCTCGATGTGTGGCGCGCAGGCCTGCTGCGCGGCTACGCTGCCGCAGGCGCAGACAGCGAGTCCGAACCAGACGCTCGCCCGTTTACCGATTAACGAACACCCCATGCGATTACTCCGTGCAAGCTGCTGATGCAAACGACCAGGAAATCGGACATGTGTGCCCGGATTGGCGGTGAGGAATTCGTCATTCTGCTGTCGGGAAGCACGCAAGCCGCCGTCACACTTGCAGAAAAAATGCGATCTGAACTTGAGAGTACACCAGTTCTTTTCGGTGGTGAACAATTCGTCGTCACCGGCAGTTTTAGTATTGCCAGCGGGGATACCGAGGTAGATGAACTCATCAAGCGCGCTGACGCGGCCATGTACAGGGCCAAGCAAGCCGGTCGTACCCGTGTTTCCACTGGTTGACAAGGGTTCCTTGAACAGTGAGATCCAAAGGATTCATGACCAGAGAACCGGTCGATTCACTGTACCCCGTGAGGCCACGCGATGCGCCCAAGGCTGGTCGGTCAAACACGAACGGGAACCAACGGCGGTTTTGTCTTGGGAACGGAGCGATTCCAGAAGGAGATTGCTGCGATGCTCGGCAGACGCATTTGGCGAGGCAGTCCCGGACGTCCTATCAAGTCCGTTGGCAATGCGGGACAGCAGGAATTCGAACGGTGAAAAGCGCGCCCGTTCGCACCGCTCGGCGCCGCGAGTTTCGGATCGGGCGGCTAGCCCGCACCGACGCCCGCAGTCGCGCGCGGGGCAGCGGCACCCTGATTGGAGCATCTTGTCGAAACTGGTCAGGCACAACGAGAAACTGCGCCGACGACTGGGTATTTCTTAGGTAGTGCGACACCGAATACAATAGCGGACAGACCAGATTGGTCTCCAATCCCTCGGAGAAAGGCTTGTACCCATTCCGCCGTCAATCTCCTGAAAATCAACCGACTGTGTAACACCTGTGACATATATCTCGCCACTCACAGGATCGATGGCAAGATCTAAAGCCTGATCGAAAGTCGCTCCCCCGAGGTGAGTGGACTGAAGCAGTGCCGTGAGGTTACAGCCGTTGACTATACTGGGACCGAGATCAATTGGTGCCATTGTTTGTCCTCTGGCGATGCGCGCGCAATCCACTGCTGTCTTTTGCAGGTAGCCCTAACAAACGGAACTCCCAGACATGCGGAAATCCCGACTGCAACTCACCTTGTTCTTCATCTTGTTTGTACCACCGCTCCCCGGGTTGTGGTTCCCTGTGTCCGCAGCCGAGGATGCCGTGCCCGCAGAGCTGGTGTTGGGTACAGCCACCACGGGAGGTGGCTTTCAGCTGTTCGGCCAACACCTTGCCGAGGTGATCGACGCTGTCGATCCGGACCTGCATGTCGAGGCCATAGCTACCCGGGGTAGCAAACAAAACCTGCTGTATCTGGAAGAGGGCAAGATCGACATCGGGCTGGTGGAGGGTAATGCCGCGCGCCAAGCCTTGGAGGGGGTGGGCCGTCCGTCTGCCGATCTAAAGGTCGTGTCGGTGATGTATCCAAACCCCGGGATGTTCGTGGTGCGCGCCAACGCGCCCTACGCGAGCATTGAGGATCTGAGGGGGGAGCGGATTGCCATCGGCACACGGGCCTCGGGCCTGCGTATCTTGGCGGGTGATGTACTCGGTGGCATCGGCCTTTACCCGGAAAGCGATTTTCAGCAAGTGATCCTGGAGAAGGCTGCGGACGGTCCGCGTCTGGTACTGGAAATGGAGGTCGAGGCGCTATGGGGCGCCGGGATCGGTTGGCCGGGATTTGTGAAAGTTGCCGATGGTCCGACGGGTGCGCGCTTTATCGCCCCTTCTGCGTCGCAGGTGGAACAAATCTTGGCTCAGCATCCGCACCTGAGAGCCATGACGGTACCGGCCGGCACTTACAAGGGGCAAGACGTCCCGATTGACTCAGTGGGATTGTGGTCGCTGATCCTTGTGCGGCCGGGGCTGCCCGACGCGGTGGTCTACCGCTTGGCTCGTGCGATGCACCGCGGAGAAGAGGCACTGGGAAGGCGGATCGAGCAGGGGCGTTACGCTACAGCGCAGAACACGCTGGAACAGGTACCGGCTGCGCGGCTGCACCCGGGAGCGTTGCGCTACTGGCGCGAGGTGGGTTTGACCCGCTGAGTTCGTGACCGGAGGGGCCGCGTCTTTGCGCCCATCAACAGTTGGCCTGACAACGCCAACCTCGACAAGGCGCGCCGGCTGCTTTGGCCGATCAAACAGAAGTATGGCGGCAAGATCTCCTGGGCCGACTGACTTATTCTCACTGGCAACGTCGCACTGGAATCGATGGGATTCAAGACCTTCGGTTTTTTCCGGCGGACGCGAGAACATCTGGGAGCCTGAAAAAGACATCAAGTGGGGTAATGAGGATACCTGCCTGGATGACAAGCGTTATTCCGGCGATCACTAGAACCTCGAAAACCCGCTCGCCGCGGTTCAGATGGGTCTGATTTGCGTGAATCCGGAACGGCCGAACGGCCAACCGGATCCGGTCGCGTCTGGCCGCGACGTCCGCGAGACGTTCGCGCGCATGGCGATGGACGATTACGAAACGGTTGCCCTTACCTGTCGTGGACACACCTTTGGTAAATGCCAAGGCGCTAGCGATGCGGCGCTGGTCGGCCCTGAACCCGCCGGTATCAAAGAACAAGGACTGGGCTGGAAGAGTAGGTATCGCAGCGGTAAAGCTGGTGACCAGATCAGCAGTGGTCTGGAGCGTGCGTGGACGCCGACCCCGTTAAAATGGGACATGACCTACCTGTACATGTTGTTCGGTAACGACTGGGAGTTGACCAAGAGCCCGGCGGGGGCCGGGCAATGGACACCAAAGGAAACCACCGACAGTAACCAGGCGCCGGCCGCTGAAGATGCCTCACAAAAGCGACCAATCATCATGACGACCGCCGACACGTCGATGCGCATGGATCCCGTCTATGAACCGATTGCGCGACATTTCCATGAAAACCCGGAAGAGTTCGCCGACGCGTTCGCTCGTGCGTGGTTCAAGCTGACCCACCGTGACATGGGACCGCGTGCACGCTATCTCGGCTACGAGGTTTCCGCCGAAGAACTGATTTGGCAGGACCCCATCCCGGAGGTGGATCACGCACTGATCCATGACAATGACATCGCCTCTTTGAAGAACAAGATGCTTGATTCC
>JAHEIA010000203.1 GCA_024639625.1 Chromatiales bacterium | reverse complement strand
GGTGATTTTACGCAAAATAGGCGACAGGCTCGGGATCCCCGATGCATTCTGCAGGATGGGCAATACCGCCTGCGCCGACGGCGGGCCAATCAGGGCTACAATCCCGAGCAGGACGAGCACTACGGGAATTCCCAACCTTTCTTTGCACCACCTGCCACTCATCAGAACCCCTCTGTATTCAGCATTCAAAGTGCGCTCGCGGCAAACGGTTTACGGCGAAGTCTTCTGCTTTGATCGATAGGCAACCCAGAGAAAGACAAGCAAGCTTGCCAGCCCAGTCAGCATTGAGACGATGCCGACATCGTTGGCTCCGGCAAACAGGAACATGCCCCCAGTAACCCAACATAGCGCGAAGAGGAAGACGGTCGGGCGGCCGCAGCAAGCAAGAACCCGCCATATCCAGTGGTTCTGCACCCAATGCCTCCGCCTCATATTCCCGGTTCACGAATGCACGCCGCCGGTCTCTTGGCTGCTTGTGTGCCAGCTTTCCCGCTGCCGAGAGCAATGCGGACGCGACGTGGAAAATTCAATACCTGACCCGGCGAAACACCTGGGTCTTTGCACGCACGAGCCTTCGTTCGCACCAGCCTGGGCGGCCGGGTGACCTGCCAGCAGTGTGTCGCGCGCCTTGGATCAGCCTCCGCGATCGAATCGGCGAGCGACTGCATTTCGTCGCAAAACGCGAGTACTATGCGCAGTGGGGTGCAGAACCAACCCTGAACACACCCTTTTGATCGAATCCGCCGGCGGGAACCATTCCTGCCCAGCGGTAATGACTTGCGGGAAGGCTTTCTATGGCGAAACAGATCGGTATCTTGACTGCGGGGGGCGACAGCCCGGGACTCAATGCGGCGATTCGCGGCGTTGGCAAGACCGGGCAGAATTTCTACGGCATGAGTGTCATCGGCTTCAAAGACGGGTTCCGAGGATTGGTAGAGAACCGAACCGTGCGGCTTGACGGCGGCTGCCTGTCCGGGATCCTAACGGTAGGCGGAACCGTCCTCGGCACCAGCCGCGACAAGCCGCACAAGATGACGGTCGGGGGCAAGGTCCACGACATGACGGACGTCATCGTGGAAAACTACGAGGCTAACCACCTGGATGCTCTGGTCTGCCTTGGCGGGGGGGGGACCCAGAAAAACGCGTTGCGACTGTCGCAGAAAGGTCTCAACGTGATCACCCTGCCGAAGACCATCGACAACGACGTGGGGATGACCGACGTTACCTTCGGCTTCGACACCGCGCTCGGCATCGCCACCGAGGCGATCGACCGTCTGCACAGCACCGCCCATAGCCATCACCGCATCATCGTCGTCGAGATCATGGGGCACAGAGCAGGCTGGCTCACGCTTGGCTCGGGCATCGCGGGCGGCGCCGACGTCATCCTGATCCCGGAAATCGCCTACGACGTGGACATCATCGCCGAAGCGATCCGCAACCGAGTGCGCGGCGGCAAGAATTTCAGCATCGTGGCCGTTGCCGAGGGCGCGGTGTCCAAAGACGAGTCGGCGGCTGCTGAGGCACTGGAACGAAGGATCCTGGAAGCGACCGAGAAGAAGGAGCGCAGGACGCACAAAGCGGAGTTGGTAGAGTTGGAAAAGAAGCGCAGCGGACACACGCTGCGACTCTCGCAACAACTCGAAGAACTGACCGGTCTCGAGGCGCGGGTCACCATCCTGGGTCATCTGCAAAGAGGCGGTACGCCTTCGGCAGCCGACCGGCTGCTGGCAACGCGCCTGGGGTCGGCCTGCGCCGACCTGGTCGAGCAAGGCGTCTACGGCGTAATGGTCGCGGCGCGGGGAGAAGGCGCCGAGGCTGTGCCACTGGAACAGGTGGCGGGGAACCGCAAGTTGATCCCTCCCGGGCATCCGTGGATCGAATGCGCGCGGCGCGTGGGAACCAATCTCGGTGACTAGGGACAGAGCAAGACACGCAAGCGCCCGGGCTCGGCTGACCAAAACAGGGGCGCGCGCGCGAGGGTACAGCACGACCGGCGCCGCTCGGATGCGGCGTTCCATCGGGGCAACGCGGCCCCCTGCCAGCGCAGCAAGACCGGGGCTGGCCCTTCGATCCGGGGCATGAACTCGAGCCGCCGTTTCCGCCCCTTACGCCTGCCGCTCTGCGCGTTCGTCGCCTGGCTGCTCGCGCCACCTGGGGCGCCCGCGGGAAATACTGCCTACCGCTGGACGGATGCCGAGGGACGCGTCCATTTCAGCGACACCCGACCGGGTGCCGGAGCGGTCCTGATCACACCGATGGAGCTTCCCCTCGGCAAAGGAACCGACGCCGAGAACGAGCGTTACTCGATCCAGAATCAACTCGAACGAACCGAGGCCTGGCGCGCGCACCGCGAGCAGAGCCGCCCGGAGGTCGGGAATGGCACGGAGAGGAATCGCCGGGAGAGCCGGGTGAGCCGCGAACCAACACCTCATCGCCAACCGCGCAACCGGGCCAGCTGGCCGAACGAGCGCGGATTCTCCCCCTATTACGGACCCTACCCCGGAGACCACCCGGCCTACTGGCCGATATACCCGGATCATCGCCGGTGGTGGGGATATCCGACGCAGCGAACCGAGACGCCCCCGGGCAGGCTGCACCTGCCCCGCTGAAGCCGGTTGCCCGCCGTATTGAGCCTGGGCTGGCCGCCGCACTACGCGGCTACCAGCCGGCCGTACATATGAATGCGCCGATAGAGCTCCGCGATCAGCCCTTGGGGAAGCTGCTCCCAAGAGAAGCGCCAGCTCCAATTGCCAGTGGCGGTGCCGGGGGTGTTCATCCGATGATTTCCGTCCAGCGCCAGGATATCCTGCATCGGCAGGATCGCCAGCATGGACCGGGACGCCAGGGCACAGCGGATCATTGGCCAAGGCATCCGCTCCGCAGACCGCCCGAGAAACTCATCAACATGCTGGCGGGTCTTTTCGTCCAGGTGTAGATACCAGCCCAGCGTCGTATCGTTGTCGTGGGTGCCGGTGTAGACCACGCTGTTGCGCGAGTGATTGTGTGGCAGATACGGGTTTTCCGGATCACCCCCGAAGGCGAACTGAAGGATCTTCATCCCCGGGAGCCGGTATCTGCGGCGCAATGCATCTACTTCCGGTGTGATGATCCCCAGGTCCTCGGCAACCAGGGGCAAGGGATCGAACTTCTCGTGCAGCTGGTCGAATAGTTCGTCTCCCGGTGCCGGAACCCAACGACCGTTGATGGCATGATCGTCTTCCCCGGGGATCTCCCAATACGCCTCGAAACCGCGGAAATGATCGACGCGCAGGAGATCGAAGAGACGCAGTTGGGTGGAAAGGCGCGCCACCCACAGGGCGAAGCCGTCCTCGCGCATGCGTTCCCAATCGTACAGTGGATTGCCCCAGCGCTGACCAGTCTCGGAAAAATAGTCCGGCGGAACCCCCGCGACGGTGCGCGGCATGCCTCGCTTGTCCAAATCGAACAGGTCCCGGTGCGCCCAGACCTCGGCACTGTCATGGGCGACGAAGATGGGCATATCACCAAATAGCTTGACCCCCCGATCGTTCGCGTAGCGCTTCAGCTCGCCCCATTCGTGGAAGAACAGAAACTGTTCGAATCGCAGGTAACCGATCAGCGTAGCGAGGCGCGAGCGGGCCTGGCGCAGCGCCTTGAGCTTGCGGTCGCGCAACGGCGCAGGCCATGTCCACCAACCATCGGCGCCCTGCTCTGCCCGCAGCGCCATGAACAGCGCATAGTCGTCGAGCCAGGATGCCTGTTCGGTGACAAAGCGATCCAGCGCCTGTCGGTCCTCCCGGCTGGCCCGGGCCCTGAACCCTTCCCAGGTGCGGCGCAACGCCTCGCGCTTTGCGGCGTCGGACAGACCCCGCTCCGTGTCAGGCAGGGGATCCAGCCAACCCCTCAGGATGGGGGTATCCAGGCTGATCAACCTGGGATTCCCCGCATGGACGGACGTGCTTTGGTAGGGTGAACCGTCTTCTTGGGTCGGGCCGGTGGGCAACATCTGCCAGACGCTGAACCCGGCGTTCTCCAGAAAGTCCACGAAACGACGGGCGTGCGCGCCCATATCCCCGGTCGCAGCACGCCCGGGCAGCGAGGTTAGATGCAGCAGGACACCAGCGCGGCGGCGGTCCAAGCAACCGCTCACGCTCTCGATTTTGGCTGGTACCGCGGCCTCCATTTACCTCCCCTGCCACCGACGCCACCCGCTTTGCGGGTTGAGATCCCGCCCGTCAGAGCGGCGAACTGCGTCCTAATTTCGCTTCATCACGCCGCCCAGTTCCGGGGCCCCGGTTCCGTGGGCGAAGACCCGGGCAAGATAGTCCGGCGTTTCCACCCCGAGCATCCGATATAGTTGCGAGAGCTGCAGCCGGTAGAGACGTTCGAAATCGCTGACCGTCGCCGCCGGATTGTAATCGCCGAACCACCAGAACCAATCCGATCCTTCGCAGGTGGCAAGCTGCAATTCCAATGCTTGAAGCTCTTGCGCATTGAAACGGTCTCTCTGCACCTCCCCATCGTAAGCCGCCTTGGCCTCACCCAACATGTCCCAGGCCAGATTCTTATCCGGTTCACCGATCCAAGTTGACATGGTGCCGTATACCCAGCTGCCAGCCACCAGGCGAGAAAGATCTGCAGCGGGCTTCTGTTGACCATCGAGATACTCAGAGAAGGTCGTCAACTGCAGATCTGGGTGCTCCGCCAGCTCTTTGTACAGAGCGCTGAGGAAGAAATGTCCGTTGTTCGGATAATATTCCCAGGCATTCTCACCATCCATGATGATTGAAACCACTGCGTCGGGACTATTCTTGTTGGCCTGCGCGATGTTTTCCAGATGTTGCATCAGGTTGGCCACCGCGTCGTCGGCGTGCCACTCCGAATAGGTGAAACCGACGAGGTCGGAAAGACCGTCGTCCCGAAAGAAACAATTCAGCCGACCGTTCTTGATCCGATAGGGGGCGTGCAGCCAGAGGTCTTCGGGGGGCCGGCCATGCCGGGCCTCGGTCAGGCTGTTGTGCAACACCTGTTGGCCGCTCGCCGCCCAGCGAAAACCTTCTTCTTCCAGGATGCGCACCGTGTCCTCGCACACCGCGCCCTCGGACGGCCAACATCCAGCCGGCTTGATGCCGAAGTGCTTTTCGAACGTCTGGATCCCCTGGCGGATGTGCCAGCGTGCCCGCTCCTCGCCGCCAGGGTAACGCTTCAGCTCGGGCAGCAGTATGTCGGGCATTGCCTCGCGCGCCGATTCAATGTCGAGCAGCAACGGCACGATCGGATGGGCGTAAGGGGTTACCGACAGTTCGACGCGTCCAGCTTCCACCAGACGGCGATAACGCCCAATCAGACCGGACATGGTTTCTCCGATGACCTGCATCAAACTCCGCCGATCTTCGATGCTAAAACCGTGGGTCTTCTTCTCCAGCGACCGGATACGCACGTCGCTCTGCCGGATCGCTTCACCCATCCAACCCAGGTGGTGCCAGACCAGGAGGTCCGCCAGAAACTGATCGCTCAGGTACATGCTGCAGTACTCATGCTCTTCCGACAGCTGCGCCATGTCAGCGAGCTTGCGGTAATGCGCAAAGCGATTGATTATTTGGGTCTCGTTGGCGCGCAGACACGCGCGGATCAATTCCCTGCGTTCAGACAGGTCGTGCGGCAACTTGGGACCCGCCAAAGCCGCCAGCAGGGGGTCTCGAATACGCTCCCCACTGTCGAACCAGCGCCGAATCTGCGACGCGTAGTCCGCGATCTGCTCGAGCAGGACAGGGGCGAAATTCACCACGGCGCGGGCCTCGGGTTCCGCCTCGAGGTGGGCCGCCATGTCGGAATAGTCTTTGATGCCGTGCAGATAGACCCAGGGCAGCTGGTACCCGTTCTGATCCGGACCGCGATAGTCCGGCTGATGCATATGCCAACAAAAAACGACCTTGAGCTTGCTCATGTCAGCGCACGAAATGGGTCGGTTGTCCCAACATGTCCGGGGTCACCAGCACGACTCCCCCCGGGGTCACGTAATAGCGCTTGGCGTCTTCCTCGGGGTCTTCCCCGATGACCGTCCCTTCCGGCACGTTGCAGCCGCTGTCGATCACCGCCTTGTTGATACGGCAATAACGGCCGATATCCACGCTCGGCAGCACCAC
>JAHEIA010000202.1 GCA_024639625.1 Chromatiales bacterium | reverse complement strand
CGACGCGTTCGCTCGTGCGTGGTTCAAGCTGACCCACCGTGACATGGGACCGCGTGCACGCTATCTCGGCTACGAGGTTTCCGCCGAAGAACTGATTTGGCAGGACCCCATCCCGGAGGTCGATCACGCACTGATCGATGACAATGACATCGCCTCTTTGAAGAACAAGATGCTTGATTCCGGTTTGTCGGTCGGCGAACTGGTTTCAACAGCCTGGGCTTCGGCTTCCACCTTCCGCGGTTCCGGCATGCGTGGCGGCGCCAACGGCGCCCAATCTGGCGGTAATAAAGTCTCGCTCGCTGACCTGATCTTTGGTTGAAACTTGCAGCTTCGCGCCTTGGCAGAAGTCTACGCAACGACGGATTCTCCGCATAAGTTCGTCGATGATTTTGTGAAAGCCTGGACCAAGGTGATGAACCTGGATCGTTTTGACGTTTAACGGGTCATCTGCAACTACAGCGAGTTTCGGAGAGCCGTACCGCTTGCAGAGGTCACGGCGTAGAATGAAGGAGGCGTTTCAAGCGAAATTGAAGCGCCTCCTTTTTTGCGAGCCGCAAAACCCGAGCGGGCTGCTTTACTTATTCGCCGGCGCGGTCAAACTCGGCTTCATCGCAAATTTCTTGTCCCAACCCATACGTACAGGCTATCTGAACGGCATCGCGCTGATCATCATCGTTGGGCATCCAGCGAAACTGTTAGCCTAGCCGGTTACCGACGAACAATTCGTACGGAAAAGCCTGGAGTTTTTCCAACGGGTCGAGCAAAGCCATTGGCCAACGGCAGCTCTCGGCGCAGGGACGCTCGTGGTGCTGGTGCTGATCATGCGGCTTCCGCCGAGGCTGCCAGGCGCCTTCGTGGTGGCAGGACTGACACTATTCTCGCGGCAAGCCTCGGACTGGATCAACAGAGTGTAGCGGTCCTAGGAGGTGTGCCCGGCGATCCTCCCTCGATCGTGCTGCCCTCTTTCCGCCTTGGAGCCTTCAACGACATCTTCAGCCCCAGCCACTGGGTCCGCCGGCAAGCGACTCGAAATATATCGGGACTCGGCGCCGGAAACTCGACGGGGGTTGCGATTTCTTCGCAACCCCCAACTTCCGGCCGAGAATCCTTAGCGAAACAGCATCGCCCGCACGCTTATGGTGGGAGCGATGCAACAGGCCCGCGCGCGATGTTACTCGGGCAGATCCGGAGCCGGTGCTTTTTCAGCCTCGCCTTTTGGCGCCATCGCGTATGCGGCATACGGCGGATAGCCCCAGCCACTCCAGGGGCCGCCCCAGCCGTAAGGGCCTCCCCAGCCCCAATAGCCCGGACCATACCGGTGATGCCGACGGTAATAGTAATCATCGTCGTCATCGAACCATTTGAAAGGATTCATGATGTTGAACATGTTGCGGGCGTGGACGGGCTCTGTTACAACCGCGCAACCCACGCCAACCGCTATCGCAACCACTGCCGATACGATCAGCTTTCGATTCATTGCTCGGTTTCCTCCGCGTAAATGTCAAAGACCCGGGGGGTTAGTATTTTATAATATTCTACCTTTTCTTTTCAACCGTACCCAACGCCATAGAACTGGTGAA
This sequence comes from Chromatiales bacterium, assembly GCA_024639625.1. Lineage (GTDB taxonomy): Bacteria > Pseudomonadota > Gammaproteobacteria > Chromatiales > Chromatiaceae > JAHEIA01. The sequence continues at coordinate 4,562 of JAHEIA010000202.1, read as the reverse complement.
AGGCCGTGCTTTTCCGCGGCCCTCCCCCATGCCCCGCCGGCAGCAGCTTACCGCCGCCGATACAGCGTTCGCTCCGAGTTCCCCCAGTGCGCCTGGCCCCGCAGCGGCTTACGGGAACAGCTCAGTCTGATTCGCCATCCAGGTAGCGGCAGAAGGTTTCCCGTTGCGCGAACGCGGATACCAACCCCAAGGCGGCGAACCCGGTCAACACCAGCATTCCGGGGGTAAAACTCGCTGCGTCGAGATCCCGGCCGCGGCTCGTGTAGTCGATCACCCACCCGACCAACGGCTGTAGGATCGCCGTGCCCAAGAAGGCCCCCATGTTGACAACACTGGTGGCCATACCGGAGAGTGCGTGCCTATTCACCTCCTTGGCACAGGCCCAAGTGAGGGTGAACGCCGATGCTCCCAGCCCCATGCTGAGGAACAGTGCGTGGCTCGCGCCAGCCGGCAGACTCCAGGCTGCCCCCAGAGGCAGCCAGCAGAGCACATACAGGCTGCCCGCAATAAAGACCACCGGTTTGCGCCGGCCCAACCGGTCCGACAAGGTACCGATGAAAAAGGCCCCGGCGGCAAAGCCGGCCAGCATCAGGCTGGTGTGGGCGGTCGCGGCCGCCCGGTCGAGGCCGTAGCCGTCGCGCAACAAGGGCACCGCCCACAGCCCCGCGAAGGTAAAAAAGGTGCCGCCGATGCCCAGATTAACGAACAGACCTGGCCAGGTAGCGGGGTTCTTCAGCACCCGTAGAAGGCCATCGTACCAGTGGCCGCGGTGGGGCGGATGGGCGGGCCTGCCGTCCAGTTCCCGCATGCTGGGCAGGTCGGCTCGGCCTGGGTGATCGTGCACCAGCCACCAGGTGAGAACAGCCAACAAGAGCGAGGCGATCCCCACGGCAACGAACACAGTGCGCCAGGAGACATGCCCCAGAAGCCAGGCCAACGGGCTGGCGGCCAATATAGCGCCGACGTTGCCGATGAGGATGGTAAGACCGCTCAAGGAGCCGAAATGCCGTTCCCGAAACCAGGCTGCGTTGAGCTTAAGCATGGCGATAAAGGTAACCGAAACCCCAAGGCCCACGAGCAAGCGCCCCGCGGACGCCACTGCCAGGCTGGGCGCGAGTCCGAAAAGGATGGAGCCGATCCCGGCCACAAGCCCCCCTGCGGTGACGGTCTTACGAGGCCCCAGGGTGTCCACCAGGACCCCGGTGGGAACCTGCATCAGGGTGTAGACGTAGAAGTAGGTTGCCGCCAGCCCGCCGAGCGCGACCGAGCTGGCGTCGAACGCCTGCTGCAGATCAGCAGAGATGGCTGCTGGGGCGAAGCGGTGAAAAAAAGACAGGATATAGGCCAGACCGACGACGCTGACAGCGGTCCAGCGCAGCCGGTGGAGGTGGGCCTTCTGCTCCGCGGTAAGCACCAATTTGGACAACCTCGCTCAAGCGAAATCGGTCGATTTGCTTCTGAAATGAGCACTCTATCGCGAATGGGGATCCATGCAACCAGAATGTATGTTCGACCCGGGTCCGTTTGATCCCTTCCCTGATGCGTCCCTACGAGCGGCCGCGCGTGGTCGACGAGCTACCGGCGCGGGGCGTGATCCGGGACGGGGTATCTACCGATCATCAGCTAGCCAGCCGTGCTATACAACCAGCGGGCTCCAGTCTGCGCCGCGAAGGAGGCGACCCTGCGCCTGTCACCCTTTCCGACGCGGTACGCTGCGCCCTGGAATGCTCTCGTGATCGGCCCCTATAACGCTCTTTCAGGCCCAATACCCATGATTCCGGGTGTAAGTCATTTTTCGGTCGGTAAACACGCGAATATACCAATCCGCGTCGTTCCCCTATTCTGAGCTCTTGAAGCTAGCCGCACACGCCGTCAAGCCATTACGGGGCCATGCGCGGGATGCTGCCCGACGAGGAAGTATGCAGTTGCTTCGTACGCAAACCGGCGTTGCCGAGCACTCGCCACGAGGCGCGCAAAGGCGTCCAAACCCGAAAGAAGGGGGACGCGCCTCTCCCCGGTTATTCCGAGCAGCAAATATGACCCAGTTACCAGGAAAAACTAGCGTTATTGCAGAGATCTCCGAGGCGACCGAGGATCGAGACACCGTCCATGCCGCAAATTGGGGATACCGGTTTTTCTGCTAGACTCGATCTTCGGGTGCACAAGCTGGGACATGCGGTTTTCACGGCAAGCTCAAACCAACGGGCAGGTGTTCAGCCCCGAAGAGTCGCGCGGCGAAACAATTGGAGCGTTCGTTTCTCTGCGGGCACCGACCATTCCTGGGTGCCACACACGAGAGGAAAACGAATCGGCTGTTTCCACCCCTCCCTCTGCTGCGACGAACGGGAACGGTAAGCCGCGGGTCGGGAACTTTTTCACTATCGGCCGGACCCAGGGCACCATGGATGAGATGCGGCCGGTAGCGATAAGTTTGAGAAACAGATCGCCGCGATGCTCGCGAGGCCTGCCTACCCGGAAGACCGAAAGGAGCAGAAAGCGATGCGGCGCAGAATAGATTTTGCGTACTAACCTTTTGGGACGCACACGTCAACGTGTTCCGTCCGTAGTCCCCCCGACCCTATTCGTCTGAACCGATGAAAAAGCTAAAGAACGAAAAAGAACTGATAAAGAAGGCGATCGCGATCGGCGTCGCCTACGGCGAGAAACGCGGTGCGGTTGAATTCGAGCCGACAGATTCCGCAAGCGACAAACTGGAATATATTTATCGGCTGCTTGTCCATGACAAGTTGCTCCAGCCGCTTCCCGAAGACCAGGTCTCCCAGGAAACCATTCGGCATCGACTGGCTATCTGGGCGTCGAAGCAAAAGGTCGGGAAATGATCGCGCCACGAAACCCGCTAGAGCTTTCTGCGTTGCGGGCAGCGGGCCTCGTATGAAGAAGCGCGCCGATCTGCCTCGCCCATCCAGAGAAGAGGTTGCGCGAATGCCCGTCTTCGAGGGGTTGCCGCTCAGCCGGATCCATCTGGTGAGCGGCCCTGCGCAGGTCGAGTTCGCCAATCGCGCTCTTGCCGATGCAAGATTCATCGGGTTCGACACCGAGAGCAAACCAACCTTCACCAAGGACGCCGTCCAGGATGGACCGCACGTCGTACAGTTCGCGACCCGGGAACATGCGTTCATCGTGCAGGTCGATTCAACCACCCCAATCGACTTTCTGAGAAGCGTAATCGAATCATCGAAATTCGTGAAAGTTGGTTTCGGTCTAACGTCGGACCGAGGCCTACTGCTGCGGAAACTGGGTATTCGGCTCAGCTCTTCGGTCGACCTCGCTCACGCCGTGCGCAAGTTGGGGTATCGCCAAGCGGTAGGGGTGAAGGCTGCGGTGGCCATCGTCCTGGGCCGCCGGATGGGTAAGTCGAAGTCCACATCGACCTCGAACTGGGCGCTGCCGAAGCTTCGGCCGAACCAACTGCTGTACGCCGCTAACGATGCCTATGCTGCGTTGGCAGTGTTTGATGCAATGGGAGCACCGTACACGCCCCAGAACGCGGAGGAGCCAGATCCAGGGTAGGGCTCAGGACGAGCGCATGACCCTGAACGGTCGGATCTTCATGCTTGGCGTATGTCCATACTCGAGGAGACACGCGAGATATGCAATGGACCAACGGCGGCTAGGAATCGTTGGGGATGAAATAGGTTCACGCAAGCTGCCCTTTCAGCATCACCGTTAGGTGGCGCAGGGCCAGACCGGATGAACGCGTAGAGAGAAACTGAATAGATGGACATCGATACCGCATGGCAGTTTGGCACCGCCCTCGGGCTTGGCATCCTGATCGGTCTGGAGCGCGAGCGTACCCGAGGCAAGCAATTGATCTTCGCCGGCGTACGCACCTTTTCTCTGGTTGCGCTGCTCGGAGCGGCATCGGTGTACGCGGGAGAGCAATCGGGGTTGGTCTGGATCGCCGCGGTAGTCTTTGTTGCGGTTACGGCGCTCGTCGTGGCGGCATACTTTATCACCGCCAGCAAAGGCGAGATCGGCATAACGACAGAGGTCTCGGTCCTGCTGACGTTCCTCATCGGCGGCCTGTGCGCCTGGGGGCAGGTAGGCATCGCAGGCGCCGTGGCGGTTGCAGCCATGCTTCTGCTGGCGCTGAAGGGATGGCTGCACAATCTCGCCAAACGCATAGAACCCTCGGACGTAGAGGCAACGCTCAAGTTTGCGATCATCACCCTGATCATCTTGCCGCTGGTGCCCAATACCAACTTCGGCCCAACCGGTCTCGAAGTGATCAATCCGTACAAGACCTGGCTGATGGTTGTGTTGATTGCCGGACTCAACTTCGCGGGGTATATCCTGGTCAAGGTGGTGGGTCGTGAACATGGCCTGGGGATCACCGGATTGCTGGGCGGATTGGTGTCAAGTACGGCTGTAACCTTGGGCTTTGCCCAGCGAAGCCGTTCGCAACCGGCGCTTGCTCCCGTGTTGGCTCTCGCCATCCTGCTCGCATGGACCGTGATGTTCTTCCGTGTCGTGATCGAGGTCGGGGTGGTGAACCTGTCCCTGGCCAAGGAACTGGCTCTGGGCATGGTCCTGATGGGCGC
>JAHEIA010000201.1 GCA_024639625.1 Chromatiales bacterium | reverse complement strand
TGATCAGGTTCGAAAACACCTGGCGCAACTTGTTGCCGTCGCCCGGCAGCGTCGGCAAGCCGCTCTGGAAACGACTGACGACCTGCACTCCGAGTTCCTCGAGACGCCCTTGCAGCATGGCTACTGAGGTCTCGAGCAGCTTGTCTACGGCGATCCACTCGAGTCGCATCGCCTCGGGACGCGTGTAGGTCAGCATATCGGCCAGGATGTTTTCCATATACCTTATCTGATCGAGACCGATGGCGCAGATTTCCGCTGCTTCCCCGTTCGCTGGGCGTTTGGCGAAGATCTTGAGCGCCATTTTTACCGAGGATAGCGGATTGCGCAGATCGTGGGCGATCATGCTCGCCATGCGGCCCATTTCCGCGAGCGTTTGGGTGCGCGCCAGCTCCCGGTTGCGCTCGGCCACGGTTGCTTCGAGGCGCTTGCGCTCGGTGATGTCCTCTTTCACCGCAAGAAAATTCGTGATCTCGCCCTGCCTGTTGTACACCGCAGAGATGGAGGCGGACTCCCAGTACAGTTCTCCGTTCTTCCGCCGGTTGTGGAATTCGCCTCGCCATTCGCCGCCGCGGGTGATGGTGCGCCAGAGTTCGCGATACTCACCCGGGGAGGTGACGCCTGACTTCAGGATCCGCGGATTCTGCCCCCTCACTTCCTCCAGAGTGTAGCCGCTGACCTCGGTAAATTTCGGATTGATGTATTCGATGCGTCCCTGGCGATCCGTGATGACGACGATACTCGGGCTTTGTTCCATCGCCCGTGAGAGTTTCCGCACCTGGTCTTCGGCGCGACGTCTTTCCGTGATGTCCTCGCCAATAGCGGTGATACCGACGGCCTTGCCGTCGGCAGAATAGGAAAGCGTATTGTGCCAGGCGATGAGTCGCTCGTCGCCGTTACGCGCCAGAACCTTCATCTCGTAGCGGCTTGGCAGGTCATCCAGGTGGTCCAGGCCACCGAGTATCGCGCGAACCTCAGCCTTGTCCGCGTCGGGCAGAAAGTGCTCGACCCAGTCGGAGCCGACGACTTCCTCCTCCTGCCAACCGGTGATCTTCAGGAAATGCTTGTTGCAAAAAGTGGCTTGGCCGTTTCGTTCCACCGATACCGCGGCGAGCTCGATGTTCTCCAGCGTTTGCCGGAAGCGACGTTCGTATTCCCTCTGGGTCTCCGCCCAGTGGTGGTGGTAGCGCGCTTGGGCGAGCAGTAGGGAACCCAGCGCCAGCAGGGCCAGTACCGCTCCGTATACGCTCAGGTTCTGGCGCAGGAAGGCGATTGGAGAAATGGACAGGGACTCCAGCGGCAGATGCGATACGATCTTCCAGCGGTAGCTAGGGTCCCGCTCCGGCAACAGGTCCGCCGAGCCGAAAGTGAACAGGCCGTCTGCGTCGAGAAATTGACCGCTGCGCTCGGCGATGATCCGCCGCCAAGCCGCGGGGTAGCGCTTGGCGAAGGTGCGTTCGTTGCCAAACATGAAGCCCCACTGATCCTCCTGGCGTGGGTTGCTGAGCCAGTATCCCCGAGTATCCAATAGGTGCACGTGATCCGCGATATTCGCCGATGCGCGGTTGAAATTGCTGATCAGGCGCTCGCCGTAATAGTTGAGGAGAAGTAGTCCCTGCCGACCACCGGCAGCGTCGAATACGGGTCTGGCAAAACGCAGCATGGGTTTGAAGGGGACCTCGATGACCCCGTCTTCGATATTGAGATCGAGGGGAGAGATGTAGACCTGCCCCGGTCCCAAGTCTTTTGTGGCGGCAAAATAGTAGCGACCGGATTTGTCCTGCAAGGAGTCGACCGCCACCACCCGCGGCGCCCCTGCCTGGTAATTCACACGCAAGACCTCCCGCCCCTCCCGGTCGAGCAATCGAATCTGGTCGTAGAGGTGTTTTTCCGCCGCGAAGGTCTGGAACAGGCTTGCGACCACTGGGCGCGCTATGTCTTGGAGTTGTCCGTCGGCGCTTGCCTGTTCGACGGAGCGGGCGAGGAATCCCAGGTCCCCGAGCACGCTGTCGAGATCGGTGAGGATAGTGCGCCGTCCCAGCTCCACATTGAGGGTCTCCCGAGTCTCCCAGGAGCGCCGCTCGGCACCGTAGTTGAGGAAATAATGGATCGCCGCCACACCGGAAAAGAGGAAGGCGAAAGCGGCGAAGAATCGAATGAAGTAGCGGCCAAGGCTAAAACGCTGGGTTACCGTTTTAGCGCTGGCGTTCATCGTGCGAAGGGTCTGAGGGATTACCGATAGGTTTTTGCCCATGCTATGGGATTGCCCAGCGCGGGACAATACGTACGCCCTAGCTCGGCAAGACGCGGCCGAACAGGCACTTGATATAGTCGCTCTCGGGGATCGCGGGGTGCACCGGGTGATCCGGCCCCTGGTGGCCCCGCTCGAGGATCTGTAGGCTGCGGTCCAGGTGCCGAGCCTGATACAGCAGCAGGTCGTTCAGTTCCTGCGGCGCCAGGTGGAAGGAACAGGAGGCGCTGATCAGCAGGCCTTCTTTTGCCAGCACTTGCATCGCCATTCGGTTGAGACGCTGATAGGCCTGCAGGCCGTTCTTGCGGTCTTTCTTGCGCTTGATGAACGCGGGCGGGTCGGCGATCACCACGTCGAAGCGTCGGCGTGCGGTGCGAAACTCCCGCAGGGCTTCGAAGACGTCTCCCTTAAAGGTTTCCAGGCGATCCGTCACCCCTTGCTCCGCCGCGTTTTTGCGCGCCCACTCGAGGGCGTTGGCAGACGACTCCACGAGCGTCACCCGGGACGCGCCGGCCGCCGCCGCCTGAAGCCCCCACGCCCCGAGATAACTGAACAGATCCAGGACCCGCATACCGGACACGTAGGATTGCATCCTGCGGCGGTTCCTCCGATGGTCGAAATACCAACCGGTCTTCTGCCCGCCCTGTAACGGGATGCGGAAACGGACCTGGTTTTCTTCCAATTGGGCGATCTCAGGCACCGATCCCACCTGACTGGTCTCCAGCGGCAACCCTTCGAGGGCGCGCAGGGCGCTATCGTTACGCAACAGGATGGCGCTTGGCCCCACTACTTTCTGCAAAGCGGCAAGCAGCGCTTCCCGCACCGCCTCCATGCCCGCGGTGTTGAGCTGCACCACGAGAAGATCGCCGAAGCGATCAACGATCAACCCGGGAAGCAGGTCTCCTTCACCGTGGACGAGCCGGTAATAGGGCCGGGGAAAGAGACGCTCGCGCAACGCCAACGCCACGTTGATCCGGTGCGTCATCAGCGAGCGGTCGAGACGGTGATCCGGGTCCCGGCTAACCAGACGGGCGCAGATCAGGCTGTGCGGATTGACGTAACCCACACCGACGGCTCGGCCGTCGCTCGCCAGCAGGGTCACCTGCTGACCCGGCTGGAAATCGGTCAACGGGGAGCGCCCCGTGTCGACTTCGTTGCTGTAAACCCAAAGGTGCCCGGCGCGCAGGCGGCGTTCCTCCGATTTCTTGAGATAGAGTGGGGCCAGTTCCATGAGCCGTGAAGCACCGATCGAGTGTACGAGGCCGCATTATGCGGAAACCGGGCGTGTTCGCGCAACGCGGTCCTTGGGGATGGCTACGCTGCTGCCGCAGCCGGTTCGGCCTGCGATCGGTGGGCGGCCCCTTGCATGGTGGTATCCTGATACCACCGGATGGTGGGTGCTGCAACGCCCGAGAAGTTCTGACTAGGGTGCGACAGAGGTGCGCAAGACGGAAACACGGTGTGCCAGGTTGCTTTGGCGAGGTCACTAGGCGCTGACGGCGCGGCGGCAATGAGACTGCCGACTGCGATCGTAGTCTCTATCCCGCACGCAACGGCGCTGCTGATCTTCGCCCTCGGCCTATCGCGTAGCTATCCCTACCGGGGGCTCGAACGCACTGCGGTCGGGCGCCCGGGTCGGCTAACCGCATGACGGCAGCGGACACTTCACCGCTCGGCTCTCGACCTGGGACCTATATCCTGGTTCTCGAGACCCGGAAGGCGGCAGTGATTCCGGTGGGTCGACTGGGCTCGCTGCGCGCCTGCCCTGGTTTCTACGTTTATGCCGGTAGCGCGTTTGGGCCGGGGGGCGTGGGCGCCCGCTGTGCACGGCACCTCCGGCTCGTCAAACCCCTGCATTGGCACATAGACTACCTGCGTTCCCGCAGCCGAATTCTCGAGATCTGGTTCACTTATGATGCGATCCGTCGAGAGCATCTTTGGGCCAGCATACTGGGGCGAAGCCCGGGCGCAGGTGTCCCGCTCCGCGGGTTTGGGGCAAGCGACTGCACTTGTCCAACGCATCTGTTCCATTTCGCCGCCCGCCCCTCGTTCCTCGGGTTCCGTCGTCGGGTACGGCGCATCTGCCGGGCTCACGGCACGATCTCACGCACCCGCGGTGAAGTGAATGCCGGCGAGCGAGAGGCGGTGGCCGGATTGCGCAAGCTCAATGCGCCGCTTCCTCGGTACGGCTAGCATCATGCGCCCGTCATAACATGCGAGCATCATGGAGAAAACTACCCAGCGTTTGTGGTTGATCGCACTCCTGTTGCTGGCCGCGGTTGTCGGCGTGCTAGGCCATCGTCTAACGCCGCTGCTTCAGCCAGAGGCCCAGGAGCAGGCGGCGTTGGATCCGGACTGCGATCTGCGACAAGCTCCTTGCGAATCCGCCCTACCGAGTGGGGCCAGTATCCGCTTCGCGGTAGAGCCGCCAAGCATACCCGTTCTGCAGCCCCTGCAGTTGCGGGTGCAGCTGCAGGGGCTGGACGCGCGTCGAGTGGAAGTGGATTTCACGGGGGTGGATATGGCGATGGGGTACAATCGCGTCCGGCTGGACTCGGTTGGGCCGGGGGCTTTCGCCGGCCAGGGTGTGCTGCCGGTTTGCGTGCGCGCGCGCATGGAGTGGGAGGCCCGGGTGCTGGTGGATACGGGCGAGGCCCGGGTGGTCGCGCCTTTTCGCTTCGAGACCGTGCGTCCCGGGGTAGATCTTGGGGAGGCCCGATGAAACGCCTGGACCATTGGTGGATACCAGCGGCATTGATCATGTGCCTGGGGCCACTGCTAGTCTGGCTGCTTTTCCACTGGGATGGTGAGCACTCGATGGGTCCGGGGCATCGCCAGTTGACTGGGGCAGCGCAGCCGGTCGGCGGTGATTTCCGCTTGCAATCCAGCGGCGGGTGGGTGGAAACCCTCGATTTCCGCGGCAAGGTCGTGGTCCTCTATTTCGGTTACACTTGGTGTCCGGATATCTGTCCGACCAGCCTGGCTTTTCTCAGCATGGCCCTGAACGCGCTCTCCCCCGGGGAGCTGGAGCGCGTACAGGGTCTGTTCGTCAGCGTCGACCCCGAGCGTGATGATTTTGCGCGGCTCGACCTGTATACGGATTATTTCCATCCGCAGATCCTCGGGCTCACCGGGGAGCCCGAACAGCTTGCGGAAATAGCGGCGATGTATGGAGCGGCATTTCGTCGCGCTGATGTAAAATCCGCAACCGATTACGCTGTTGACCATACGGCGGAGACCTACATCATCGATCTGGATGGTCGGTTGCACGCGCGTCTGCCCCACGGCACCGCGCCGGAAGCCATCGTCGACATGCTGCGCGATCGGCTCGCGCAAGGGCCGGAAATGAGCCATGATGCGGCATCGAGAGCGCAGCGGCCGGGTCGGCGTGGCAAATGACTGAAATCTAATGCTAGGGCGGAGGAATACTATGAGCACGCGAACCCTATTGCTGTCTGCGATCCTGCTCCTTGGTTGTGCTGCGATCACCACCTCGGGTCTGGCGGCCGATGCAGCGGGCGGGGTGCTGGTATCTGGTGCCTATGTGCGTGCCGTGCCGCCGGGGCAGCCCAACAGCGCTGCTTTCCTGGTTCTGCGCAACACGAGTGGACAGGATCGTGCCTTGGTAGGCGGGCGCACCCCGGCTGCGGAAGTAGTCGAGTTGCATACCCATACCCTCGATCAGGGGATGATGCGTATGCGCCCGGTGGGACGCATCGAAATCCCGGCGGGTGGGGAGGTCGAACTGGCGCCCGGCGGCCTGCACATCATGCTGATCGGTTTGCGGCAACCGTTGGTGCCCGGGGAGTCGATCGACCTGGCGCTGCTGCTGGATGACGGCAGCGAGCTGACGGTTTCTGCCCCGGTGCGCAAGCTGTCGATGCACATGCGGCAAG
>JAHEIA010000200.1 GCA_024639625.1 Chromatiales bacterium | reverse complement strand
GCCTCTTTACGCAGAAAATCGTCCGTGACGACGATGACGTGGGCACCGTCGTACGGGGTGTACTCTCCGGCCACATCAAACCCCTGCTCGACCAGGGCCTCTTTCACACTCTCTATCGTTGCATTCATACTTGCGGTGCTGGTCTGCGCCAACACGTAGGGCTGCAAGGCTTCGGCGGCCGATGCACTGACCGAAAGGGCAGCGCCCGTCAGCAGAAGAAATGCCGAGACGACAACGCGAGACATTCGCTGGAATACCATTTCTACTCCTCCCGACTTAACCTGGATTTTTACTTATCGATCCGCAAAGAATACGTTCTTTATGATTGATTTATCTACTCTTTATACGGTAGCAATACTGCGCCATAGGGATCTTCCCTGTCAACTCAATCGGTTCTTTGGCGTTCCGCAGACGGCTGGCTGCACGTCGCCTCGGCAGTCAGGAAAAGCGTCTGTTTCTATGCGCTAAGACAGAGGGTTCCTGGCTATTTCTACGCTAATCCCTTAGCATCGCAAATAGTTTATTTGAATCGTCCCATCGAATCTCTCGCCACAACAAAAATTCACATGCACGAAAGGGAGACTCCAACCATGCAAGCAAGATCCCTCGCCCATGCCGTCGCAACATGTTTTGGCGCTGCCATAACGCTGGCGGCGAATTCTGTCGCTGCGTCCGGTTTCGCGATTCCGGAGAATTCTATTGCTGGGCTCGGGCTGTCGAATGCGCTCGTCGCAAATCCTGACGAACTCGGCGCCTTGACATACAACCCGGCGGCCATGGCGTTCCATGATGCCTCGAGTATGACCCTTGGACTCATGGGAGTCGCCCCGGACCTAAGTGTAAAGACCGCAAGCGGGGCACACGACAGCAAGGGTAAGGATCTGATCGCGATACCGACATTTTTTGGCGCGCTGCGGATCAACGACACCTGGTCTCTCGGTTTGGGTGTAACTGCGCCCTTTGGGCTGGAAACCAAATGGCAGCCCGGTACCTTCCCTGCTCTGAGCCAGCCTACTACGCAGGCACTGCACCCAACGCTCAGCAAACTGGAATTGGTGGATATCGCAGCCACCGCTTCGTACCGCATCAATCAAAATGCCAGTGTCGCAGCCGGGATCGACTACTACACAGCGAACAAGCTGAACTTCAACACCAGCCTCATCGACATCCAGGGCACCGGGGACGATTGGGGCTGGAATCTCGCTTTTCTATACAACGTCGATCGATGGAGCTTTGGCCTGAGTTACCATTCCGATGCCAAGATCATTGCGGAAGGCAAGTTCCAACCCTTTCCCCCAGCGGGCCCGGGCACTCCGATCCCGGCGAAGGCCAATCTGGATATCCCATGGCGTCTGCAGCTAGGAGCACGTTACGAATTTACCGACACCGTGGCGCTAGAATTCGACATCACCCGAACCGGATGGTCCAAATTCAAGCAAATCGAAGTCAAAGCCGACGGGATCCTGCCGAGCGGCACCGTCCTCACGACCAGCACTAATGACTGGGACGATACCAATGCCTACCGGCTAGGCCTGACCTACCAAGTCCATCCCAAGACCCAGCTTCGATTCGGTTACAGTTACGACGAAACGCCACAGGGCGACGACCACTTTAGCGCCCGCATCCCGGGCGCCGACAGGCAGCTATTCAGTGTCGGAGTCGATTATGCGCTAGAGGACGGATGGGGCCTGGAAGCAGGCTACATGTACGTGCGCTTCAAGGATCGCAACTTCCAGTCTGCGGTTCCGTTCGGCACCTACGGTACCGACCCCAACGGAACCGACGCGTACGACGGAAAATACAGCGCCCACGTCAACCTGTTCGGGCTCGGGATCCGCAAATCCTTCCTTTGAGCGTCGCGTTCGCCGGCGGGGAAAGATCTCTCCGCCGCGGGCGAGGCCAGGCCGAAGAATCAGCGGCACGGACGTAACACCAACACCCAGAACGCAGAAAGCGCCGTCCGAAGACAGCGCTTTCTGCGGGTGAAGCCTAACGAACGCGGTATACGCTAGATGTACAGGCAGATGTCGCTGTCCCCGGCGAATTCGAAGAAAGCGGCGGCCCCTGCGTACTCGACTCCATCGATGAATTCCGCGGGATTCATGTCGAACAGGTCCACCGTCATCTGGCAGGCAATCAATTTCACCTCTGCTTCCTGGCACAATTCCCGCAGTTCCTCGATGCTGGCAACCCCCTTGTCCTTCATCTTCTTCTTCATCATGGCGGTCATCATACTTTGCATTCCCGGTAAAGCGGTCAGCAGCACCGGGAACCATTTGTCCATCGCCATTGGCATAGGCATTCCCGGGTTACCAAGCGGGGTTACCTCCAGCGAAAGCTGCTTGCGCAGGAGTTGCAGGCCATAGAAAGTAAAAAAAATCTGGGTTTCATAGCCCAAAGCTGATGCCGTGGACGCCAGGATGAAGGGCGGGTAAGCCCAATCCAGCGAACCCTTGGTGGCGATGATCGCCAGCTTCTTTGCATCCGACATTCGATCTACCCTCCGAGTGGTGTAGTCAAGTTAGGCAGGGGGGTATCAAGCCTTTTTGATCAGGAAGTGGAACTTGCCACCTTCTTCCTTCGATTCCATCAGTTCGTTACCGGTCTGTTTGGAGAACGCCTCGAAGTCTTTTACCGAACCCGGATCGGTCGCAATGATGTGGAGCACCTTGCCTGAATCCATCTGGTTGAGAGTTTTCTTGGCGCGAAGGATCGGTAGAGGGCAATTCAGGCCGCTCGCGTCCAGTTCTTGATCGAAATCTGCCATGGGTGACTACCTCCGGGTTAGCCAAAAATTCGCTAAATTAGAAGAACACAGAGTGCTAACTTATATGCCATGTAGGGCTGAAACGCAAGTGAAACCTGGCATTTCGTCGGCACGCATCCGGACCACAAATACGTTGGCGCGCAGGGATCCGGACGCCCGCCCCGGTCGGTCTCCGGAGTTCCGCAGCCCGGGGGCTGCCGGCTCGGCACTTACCCGGCAAGCCGCTGCTCGACCGGTAAACCGCTCCCCGCCCAACCGACGATCCCGCCGCGCAGGTTGACCACATTGCGCACGCCCCGCTGCATCAGGTATGCACAGGCGTGGTGCGAACGCGCCCCGCTGCGGCAGTAGAGGACCACTTCCCCTTCGGCAGGAAATTCGTGCATGCGCAGCGGAATAAGATGCATGGGAAGATGCTTCGCCTCCGGCAGTATGCCGGCGGCCAACTCACCCTGTGTTCGGATATCGAGCAGGTGAATTACCTCTCCCGCCGCAATTCGTGCCTGCAGGTCTCGGGAATCGATTTCGCGCACCATTGAGTATCCTCGCATTTAATAACTTACTAAATTTGTAAAGTATAGCCAAAGGGATCGCGTTACGCAAACCTGCCCCATGCGATAGGGCAGAACATTAGAGAATTGTGATATTCTTTCCGTGCGTGCTGGCTTTCCCGATCGGTTGGCGCCGCCACTGCGCTCCAGTAGGCCGGCGACGATCAACACAATGCGCAGGAGCAAGCGAATGCAATTTCTTCCTATCTTTCTTAACGTCGAAGGCAGGCCTTGCTTGGTGGTTGGCGGTGGCGATGTCGCCCTGCGCAAGGTCGAACTCCTGTTGAAGGCCCGGGCGCGGGTGGTCTTGGTCGCCCCACGAGTCAGCGAGACGCTGCGCAGGCACATAGCAGAGGGCAGGATCGAATACGCTGAGCGACCGTTCCTTGTTTCCGACTTGAACGGTGTCGCGCTTGCTGTCGCCGCGACCAACGAGCGCACCACCAACCAGGAAATCGCGCAAGCGGCGGACGATCGGAGCGTACCGGTAAACGTCGTGGACCACCCAAGCGAATGCAGCTTTATCGTACCCTCGATCATCGACCGCTCGCCGGTGGTGGTCGCGATTTCCACCGGCGGTGCCTCGCCGGTCCTCGCCAGGCTCATCCGAACCCGCCTGGAATCGTTGGTTCCGGCTGCCTTCGGAGGTCTCGCAGAACTCGCCAGCCGGTTTCGCGAGCAGGTGAAAGCCAAGTTCGCCGACCCTCGGGAACGACGACGCTTCTGGGATCGAACCTTGCAGGGGGGGGTCGCGGAGCGGGTATTCTCAGGGCATCACGAGGAAGCCGAGGTGTTGCTGCGCAAGACCCTGGAGGAAACACCGTCCAGTGGCGAGATGGGCGAAGTTTACCTCGTTGGCGCCGGCCCGGGAGATCCTGATCTGTTGACCTTTCGGGCCCTTCGGCTCATGCAGCAGGCGGAGGTAGTGGTCTATGATCGGCTGGTTGCGCAAGCAATACTGGATATGACTCGGCGCGATGCTCAACGCATCTATGTCGGGAAGGAGCGCGACCATCACGCCATGCGCCAGGAGGAGATTAACCAGCTGTTGGCCAAACTCGCGAAGGATGGCAAGCGGGTGGTGCGCCTCAAAGGAGGTGATCCCTTCATCTTCGGTCGCGGGGGCGAAGAGATCGACACCTTGGCCGCGGAAAACGTCCCCTTTCAAGTCGTCCCGGGGATCACCGCCGCATCCGGTTGCGCCGCGTACGCCGGCATCCCGTTGACCCACAGGGACCACGCCCAGTCGGTCACCTTCGTCACCGGGCACCTCAAGGACGGCAGCATCAATCTTAACTGGTCACAGCTTGCGCAACCAAAGCAAACCCTGGTCTTCTACATGGGCCTGCACGGTCTGCCGGTCATCTGCCAGAATCTGGTGCAACACGGTGTGTCGGCGCAGATGCCGGCTGCATTGGTGCAGCAGGGCACCACGCAAATGCAAAGGGTGTTCACCGGCACACTGTCCGATCTCCCGCAGATCGTGCGGCGCGAGCAGCCAAAGCCACCGACCCTGCTGATCGTGGGCGAGGTCGTCCGGTTGCAGGAAAAGCTCTCCTGGTATCGCGCCCCGCCCCACTCGGAGCGAGGTGCAACCAGCCCACTGGAAACCGTGGCCCGCGGCACGTGAATCCGCCGCTCGGACACCGCGAAGGATCCCGGGCAGCGCGCGGCGACATCACAAGGTGGTGCCCGGCGCTGGCCTGAGCGGTTGCGCACGCGATCGCGAAGTATCGTCATTCCATCAGCGCAGACCGGTATTCATGGCGAACTCGCCAAGCGGCAAGCCCGCAGAGGCACCGGAGACCAAACACAGCGACCGTTCTCCGGCTGCGACCCGATCCTGTCACCCTGTCGTCGACGGTTTCCTGCCACAAAGACCCTGCTCCACCGCAATCACGGCTGCCTCGACCCTGGAGTGGACGTCCAGCTTGCGCAGGATCGCTTTCACATGCAGCTTGACCGTGCCGTCGGAGATCCCGAGATGTTTTGCGATCACCTTGTTGCTCTGCCCTTCCGCCAGATGACACAGGATTTCTCGCTCTCGCGGCGTCAGGTCGGCAAACGAGATGGCAGCCGGGGACTGTTCGCGCGCATCACCCTGCACCGCTTTCGCCAGAACGCCGGTCAGCTCTTTCGCGACCACGGTTTGCCCTTGCACGATCTGCTGCAGAGCGGCAATCAATTCCTCTGGCTCCATGTCCTTTAACAGGTAGCCTTGCGCTCCCGATTGGAGAGAGTCGATGACGTCCGATTCGTCACGGCTGGTGGTCAGCATCACGATGGGCATCTGGAGCCCCAGTTCGCGCAGACGCCGCAGCAGTTCGATACCCGACATCTGCGGCATGCGCATGTCGAGCAGAACGACGTCCGGATCGCGCACCGAGGCCAAACGGACGCCCTCATCGCAATCGCCCTCGGCGGCAATCACGTCTATGCCGCGGCGCTCGAGCAACTCGCGCAGCCCAATGCGAAACAGCGCGTGGTCGTCAATCAATAGAACCCGCATGTTCAATAACCTTCATTCGGTGCGTCGATCAGGCGTTCGCTGGGGCGAAAGGCCAATTCTACTCGAGTGCCTTCGCCGGGTTCGCTTTCGATACGCAGTTGAGCCCCCAAGCGGAGCGCCCGCTCGCGCATGATGCTCAACCCGATGTGTTCGCCGGGATAACCTTTGCGCACCGGATGCTCAAAACCCACACCGTCATCCTCAACCAGCAGAACGTATTGCCCGAGACGGCGGCAACGCAATAGAACGCGCACGGTATGCGCAGCCGCGTGCTTGCGTGCGTTTGCCAGCGCCTCCTGTACGATACGCAACACCTGCAACTCTTCGTTGGCACTCAGATCGACCTCGCGACAATCGCGCTGGAAAAATGCCGCGA
>JAHEIA010000199.1 GCA_024639625.1 Chromatiales bacterium | reverse complement strand
GGAGCAGCAGGAGCAGCAGGAGCAGCAGCAGGAGCAGCAGGAGCAGCAGGAGCAGCAGCAGGAACAACAGGAGCAGCAGCAAAGCGGGGGCGAATCCGAAGAACAGCAGGAGTCGGGGCAGGCCTCCGAGGAGGAATCCGAGCAGGAGGGGAAGCAGGAGTCGGAGGAAGCGCAAGAGCAGGCCGGCGAAGCAAAGTCGGACACCGAGGAACAGAGCGGTCGCGAACAGGGCGAGGAAGAACAAGCGGGCAGCGAGGAGCAAAAGGACGAGGGCGAGCGCGGAAAAGAGCAACGCGACGAAAGCGCAGAATCCACCGCGGGGGAGAAAGAGCAGGAGCAACAGCAAGAGGGTGAGGGTGAGGGCGAGGAAAAGCCCGAGGAAGGTACCCAGGGAGCAGAACAGGAGCAACCCAAGGAGGGCGAGGAGACGGGCGATCAGGAACAGCCCTCGGAAGAGCCGACAGCGGGCGAGCAGCAAGACCAGGAGCAGGCGGGGAAAGAGCCGGAAGAGACGGCTCTTGAGAAAGCGGAGCGCGGGGACCGAGAAGGCGAAGACGAAGGCGAAAAGCCACCGGAAGACGAGCGCCCGGGAAGCGATCAAGAACAGCGCGAGCGAGCGGACGAAACGGGTGGTGAGCAGCCTGCCGCGGGCGATCAACCGATGCCCTCACCACCGCCGGAGCCAGGGTCACAAGCCGACGCCGTCGAGGAGTTCGACCAACTCGGCGAACAACCGGACGAGGGGGCCGAGGAGCGCAACCCGGACGCGATGGCCGACGCTCGCGGGGAACCGGGGCCAGCATTCGGTATGCCCCTTATGGAACAATGGCTGGAGCAGGTCGAGGGGGACCCATCTTATCTCTTGCGCAATCAATTCATGCTGGAAGAGAACCGCACGATGCAGAGTTTCCGCGGCATGATGTTGGAAACCCGCCCCTGGTGATCGATGGCAGACCACGACTGAAAATGAAGCGATTGAACTTGGTAACGAAGATTTTCTGTGGCTTGGGCTTGCTCTTGACCTGCGGCATGGGACACACAGCGAACCAATATCCGCCCATGCAGCAACCGTACGGCTACCAACCCGGAATGCCCTGGCAGTTTCGCCCAGCCCCGCAGCAGCCTCCGCGGCAGCTTGCGCCCCCGGCGAATGGCGGCAATGGGCAGGGCGCTACTCCTTACAACTACTCGTATAGCTATGGCTACAGCGCTCCACGAACGCCGATGTCGCCCCAGGGAGCCCCCGCAGCGCGTGCATACCCCCGCGCTCCGGCCCAGTCCGCAGCTGCTCCGCCTCGCGTAGAAGTTCATATCGACAACAATGAGCCTTACGCGCAGGAAAGCGTGATCTACCGGGTCGAGATCATCAGCAGCGAGAACCTGCAGACCGTTGATCTGACGTTACCGAGATCCGATGCTGTCGTGTTCAATAAGCTCGACGGACCGCTGGCGTCGGTGCGCACGCGCAACGGGCACAGCGAGATCGTCAACCTATTTCGCTATGCGGTTATCCCCTTGCGCGCGGGCTCTATCGAACTGGAGCCGGTCAGCGTCACCGGCAGCTTCACCAGCTCCGGGCGCGCTGGATACGGCGAATCAGCGAAGTTTGAGGCCACCTCCAACCGCTCGCTGTTCCTGCAGGTCAAGCCGGCGGTGGACGGAGTACAGCCCTGGCTGCCTCTGCAGCACCTTGGGCTGCGCACCGAATCCCAGGGCGCCGAGCGCCTGGAGGCGGGGAAACCCTTCACCCTGGTGTTGGAGCTTTCCGCTGTCGGCGCCAGCGGTGCCCAGCTGCCCAGCTTGGAAAGCCAGCTAAAGAGCCCGGACTTCCGGGTCTACCGAGAGAAGACCACAACCAGCGGCGAGCTATCGAAAGACGGACGTTATCTGCAAGGGACACGTACCGAGCATTACACGCTAGTGCCGCAATTCGGCGGCACACTTCGAATGCCCGAGCTACGGGTTGCTTGGTGGAACGTAAACACAGACTCACTGCAGCATGCCTCGATCGGGACCCAGCCGGTATCGTCTGGTGGAGACCGGCGTGGTGACGGGCGCTTCGGGATTACCCAAGACAGCGGATTCTTCCCCGCCGGCTCCTCGTCCGTGTTCTGGGTGCCGCTTGCCGCAGTGTTCGGGCTCCTGGCCGGCTATTGGCTGGCGGTCTGGCTGCGCGGTACGGCATCCGCGACCAGCGAGGAGCAATCGATTTCCCGTTGGGGCCTTGCCTGGCTGCGCTTGAAACTAGCGCTTGCGCCATTATCCAGACGACTGGGACCCGCCTTGCAGCGCTTGACAAGGCCGTTGGCGTCTGCGGCCAACCGCGTGGTTCCAGGGTTCTCCGAGGCCAGCGCCCAAGCCGCCGCCAGTCTTCGGCGCCTGTCACCGATTCGCCACGGGCGGCGTCTGGGGAGAACCTTGGTATATACCTTGCCGAGGCCACTGCGAATTTGGTTCTCCGTGCAGCACTTGGAGTCGGAAAAGAACCCACTAAGTTGGTCTCGCAAACTGCAATCTGCGGCGATTGAACACCTCAATCTGCCTCCTCAGGCACCGTTGCGAAGCATCGGAGAACGCATCATTGCGCTCGACCCGCAGGTCGACGCGCAACGGATTCGCGACCTAATCCACCAACTCGATGCTGCGGTCTACGGTGAAACCTCGGTCGATTTTGACGATTGGAAACGCGAGTTCAGCAGGGCGATCCGACCGAAAGCCGCTCTGCTTAGGCCGCGAAAAAAAACCGGATCGAGCGGCCTGCCCGAGCTAAACCCGAAGATCGCTTAGCTCGGGTTCTTAGCGCCGGCCAGGATGCAAATCTGCGTTCCGAACGACCGTACCGTGTCACGCGTCGCAGATTTGCGACCCGATGGGGTACAGCAATGCCACTCACTGGTGTACAGTCTCGTACCAAGGGGGAGTAGCGCATCGCCTGAGCAGCGCCCAACGGCGATGCCTCTGCCAGGCCATCGGGGATAGCAACAGGAAGAAAAAATATGCACGCGTTGATTGTCGACGACTCCAAGTCCGCCCGTTTTTTCTTGAAGAATTTGCTCCGCACCCTTGGACTCGAGGTACATTTAGCGGAATCTGCGGAAGAGGGCCTCGAGTATCTCTGGCAAAACCGACCCGACGTCGTATTCATGGATCATCTGATGCCGGGTATGGACGGTTTTGCGGCGACCCAGGCAATTAAGGGCAATCCGAGCACCGCGCAGGTGCCGGTGATCATGTGTACTTCGAATGAGGGCGAGGAATACCAGCGTCAAGCGCTGGCGATCGGCGCCTCGGGCATCCTTTCCAAGCCCGCCTCCGAAGAGAAGGTGAAGGCCCTGCTCGCCGCCGTGGAAGCGGCGCAGGCCCAGGTCGCGGCAGGCGGCGCAGCCGCACCCAGCGCCGAGGACCTGCAAGTCTTGGCCGAAGCGGCCGTGCGCACTGTCCTGCGGGAGAGGGTACCGCAGCCGATCAAGCAGCTTATCGAGCAACAAGTGCAGAATCTGCGCGAAGAGCTGCTGCAAACAGTCTCCTCCGCCAGCCGGGATGCGGCCGAAGAGCTTCTGCGCCAACAGAAGGGTCTATTTCAGGCCGAGATCATGGCGACCACTGAAGCGCTCAACAATGAGGCGCTGGAGTCTATCCGAGCGACCGCCAAGTCGGACGTAACGGAACTGGCCGGGAATCTGCGTAAACAAACGGAAGAGTCGGTGTTCCAGAAGCTCTCCGCTCTGCGCATCGAATTCGAGCAGGACAAGGATCAGGTCCTCGCCAGCGCCCGCGAGATTGCCGGCAAAACCGCCGAGGCCTCCGTGACCACGATCACCCAGAAGGTCGAATCGAGCGCCTTCAAGGTGGCGAGGGAAATCGCCGAGGTCGCGGCAAAAGATACCGCTGCGGAGGTCGCGAAATCGGCAGGTTCCGATGCTGCCGGACGGGTTTCCGGGGCACTGGAAAAGAAGATTGCCCAAGTGAGATCGCTCGCCCTCGGGGCGGGTGCGGTGGGAGTTATCGCCGCCTTAGCGGTCTACTTCCTGAAATAAGCGTGGCCGGAGCCTCGGCGGTCACCGATCGGCCCGCTGCTCATGGAGCAGTAGATCCGCTCAGGTCCCACGCGTAGGTGCAATCCAGTTCGGCGAGTACCGCCATCAATCCCGGCTCGCCTCCCTCGACGATGACCGCGAGCGGCGCCTGTTTGCGAAGGCGTCGGTTCGCTTGCCTCATCCAGCGCGCCCGCATCTGCGGATTGGTCGGAAAGTAGGTGCGCAGCGCTTCCGAGATTCTCAGCAAAAAACCAATCCGGTGCATCACACGCGGCTCGTCCGGTAGGGGAGTGCTGCCATCACGATACCTCCCCATACTCCGCGCCTTCACCGACTCCGGCATGTCCAGCACCACCAGCATATCTTTGGCCTGCAATCCCCAGCCGTCCAAAAGGTCCATGACAGCCCGTGTCAACTCCAAACGATCCTCTTCACTCCACTGCATCGATGTGCGTCCCTCTAAACCTTCGGCGACAGGCCTCCCGCGCTAGGAATCCTGCTGCCCGGTGTATTCAGTGTGTTTGGGTTTAGTTTATCACAACGCCCCTTATTTCCCTAGTATTTTACACAGGTATTCAGCGGCGCATCGCATGAGCCATTCTTGCGCTCGTTCCAGACGCTACGCACCAGGAACCGGCCGCGAGCCTAACCGCCAAACAGGCGTCGCCACCAGCGCTGTCGATTCGCAGCTATCAGTCGATCCGCCGCGAGATCGGCGGGAGGGAGCTTGCTAAGGATCCAACCTGGCAAAGGTGGATTATCACTGTAACCACAAGACACCCCCAGATGGTGCGGGTCATAGATCTTGACGAAACTCGGGTGGGCCAGATCATCCGCATAGACGATGCCGCAATAGTCCTCGGCATGTTCGCGGCGCAACAAGGCGTCGATCTCACTGAGGAAGGAAGTCACTTCGCTTGCGTCAGCGGCACGCTCTGGCGGCGGCTCCCCTACGGCATACAGATACCAGCCAGAACCTGCCTGTTCGCGCACCCGCTGCCAGAGGGCATCCAGATGATGCCAACGCAGAGCCGAGGTGAAGCTGCCGCGAAACGCGCGCAAAAACTCGTGGTTTCTTGGATCTTCAATCGTCGTCATAAGAACACCAGCGGAAAATCTACCGGCCAAGGCAAAAAGGCGCTTGCGTGCGCCAGCCAACCCCTTCCCGTGCTACATCCAGACGCGCGCGATGAGTATAATCTACGTATTTTCAGACCCGGTAGCAAAACCGCCATGACACAGAGCAACGCCCTTTTCGAATCTTCTCTCCCCCATTTGCAACTCCTGAATCGGGGCAAGGTGCGGGATATTTATGCGGTCGATTCGGGGCTCCTCCTGATCGTCACCAGCGATCGCTTGTCCGCCTTCGACGTCGTGCTTCCACAACCCATCCCGGGGAAAGGAGAGGTGCTCACCCGGCTATCCCAGTTCTGGTTCGAACGCATGGCAGCAGTGATCCCCAACCACGTCGCCGCAACTCCGCTGGAACAGGTGGTGCCCGATGCAGACCAAAGACGCGCTCTCGGGGATCGAGCCCTGGTGGCGCGGCGGCTGCAGCCGCTCCCGGTAGAGGCCATCGTCCGCGGCTACCTAATCGGATCGGGGTGGAAAGATTACCAACAATCGGGAGGAGTGTGCGGTATCCGTTTGCCGAGGGGGCTCGTCCTCGCCGACCAGCTTCCGGAGCCGATTTACACGCCATCGACCAAGGCTGCAATAGGCGCCCACGACGAAAACATCGATTTCTCGAAGACCGTCGAACTCCTCGGTGAGAAGACGGCCAAGCAGGTACGAGACGCGAGCCTGCGGTTATACAGCGAGGCCGCCAGTTTTGCCAAGCACAAGGGGATCATCATAGCGGACACGAAATTCGAGTTCGGCCTGGACGACGAAGGGCAGCTTTACCTCATCGACGAGGCCCTGACCCCAGACTCCTCGCGCTTCTGGCCGGCGGACCAATACCGACCCGGCATCAGCCCCCCGAGCTTCGACAAGCAATTCGTACGCGACTACCTAGAAACCCTCGCTTGGGACAAGAAGGCCCCTGCACCGGAGTTGCCGGATGAGATCATTCGACGAACGGCAGAGAAGTATCGCGAGGCGGAAGCCCGACTTACCGGACGCTGAGGGAACCGCCGAGGGCGCTTTGTCCGGCACTACAATACCGCCTATATCGGCGCTAACATG
>JAHEIA010000198.1:1003-6252 GCA_024639625.1 Chromatiales bacterium | reverse complement strand
CCAGCACGCTGACACAGCAGGTGGCACGCAATCTATTCCTCTGGCAGGGGCGCAGCTACTTGCGCAAGGGTCTCGAGGCCTGGTTCACCGGCTTACTGGAACTGCTCTGGCCCAAGGCACGGATTCTGGAGGTTTATCTCAATATCGCCGAGATGGGCGATCGAACTTTCGGCGTCGAATCGGCGAGCCAGAACTATTTCGGCCGCTCTGCGTGCCGGATCAGCCGCGATCAGGCAGCCTTGCTCGCGGCGGTGCTCCCCAACCCGAAACGCTATCGCGTGGATCTCCCCTCGGAGTACGTGCTGCAACGCAAACGCTGGATCCTCGGGCAGATGCGGCAACTCGGGGGGATCGCCTATTTGAACGGGATCCTGCCGCTAAACGCTGGGGCGTCCTGCGATTGATCCGCGCTTCGCGAAACGACGGAATTGCCGGGGCAGGCGTTCGCGGAGCCCTACGAGGATAGTACGAGGATAGGTTGCATTGCGGGCAGCACCCCTTGCCCCCGGATTGCCGCGAGCCGTCTACAATGCCTTACATATCACCAACATCGGAGGAAAAACCAAGAATGAAGACTGTGAAGCATCTCCTGGAAAAGAAAGGGTACGAGGTCTGGTCGCTCGGTCCGGATCAGACCGTCTACGAGGCCCTGGCGCTGATGACGGCTAAGAACGTCGGGGCGCTTGCGGTACTGGATAACGGTCAGCTGATCGGGGTGTTCACGGAACGAGATTATGCGCGCAGCCTTCCCCTGGCGGAGAAGAGTTCGAAGGACATCAAGGTAGCAGAGGTCATGACGCGGCGCGTAGTCGTCGTCCACCCGGAGCAGACGGTGGAGGAATGCATGGCCTTGATGACGGAGAAGCGGGTGCGCCATCTGCCAGTGCTCGAGGGCGAGGAACTGGTGGGCATCGTATCCATCGGCGACCTTGTGAAGTCCATCATTGCCGAACAGCAATTCCTCATCGAACAACTGGAACGCTATATCACCGGATAAAGCACTAGCTGGATCTTCGGTCTCTCCCGGACGAGCCACCAGATCCGGCGGGCGGTTGGTAGCTCGGGCGAGAAAAGGCGGATCGTCTGGCCGGTGTTGTTTCGGCTATCATCGCGCGCATGGAACTGACCATTACCGAGGTCGCCGCGCACAATGATCTGCGCGGAGAGATCTACGCTATTGCTGCGTCCGAGCTCGCCTTCCTCGGGCAGGCAAGAAATATCCATTTCGGCACGGTGACCCCCGGTTCGGTGCGCGGGAATCACTTCCACAAGCGCGCCAGGGAGTTGCTGATCGTACGCTTCAGGGATGCATGGCGTTTCGCCTGGGCAGCGGCGGGCTCGACGCTCGTGCAGACCCGGGAATTCGGGGTACAGGGATGTGTGCTGATCCGCATCGGCGCCGGAGTCCCCCACGCGGTAGAGAATCTCGGGGCGATCGACTTGTCCCTCCTGTCGGTAAGCAATCTAGCGTACCGGAAAGACGATCCCGACCTATTCCCCCGGCTACTCATCAAGTAGCTAGCCCGCAAACCGGGCGCCGCGCGTTGGCTTTCCCGGCCCGCCGACGGATGACCTCCAGACGTCGCTCAGGAGGCTTGCGCGGCGGCACCACACCAACCGCGACACGGGCGCCCCGGCAGGCGCCCGTGCCTTGTTTTCGGTTGTACGGGGCACTCAGAGATGAATGGTACTTACTTTGCGGTACTTTCGGTCCCCGAAAGGGGCTCCGGGCGTTCGATTCGAGGGCGTCTGCAGCAAGGATGCTGCAGTCGAGCTCCAGGGACGGATACACGGCGTCCCTCGGGTCGAATGCGCGGGGCCGCCAGTGGTTAAGTAAGCGCCATTCCACTCAGAGATCGTAAGCGCGCTCGTCATGGAGCACGATATCGAGACCTTCGGTTTCCTCGTCGGCGCTGACCCGCAATCCGATGATCGCATCGATCGCCTTCAACAGGACAAAGGTTACCAGCGCATCGTAGACGATGGTCGCCAGCACGGCCACGGCTTGCACATAGACCTGCTTGCCCATGGTGATCCCCTCGGCGAATCCAACGCCACCCAGGGAAGCGGAGACAAAAACACCGGTTAACATAGCACCCACGATGCCGCCAACCGCATGCACTCCGAAGGCATCGAGCGCGTCGTCGTAACCGAGCGCGCGCTTGACCTTGGTCGCCGCAAAAAAGCAGACCACGCCGGAGATCCCACCGATGGCGATGGCCCCCATCGGCCCGACGAAACCGGAAGCCGGCGTAATCGCTACGAGACCCGCGATCGCGCCCGAAGCCACGCCCAGGGTGGTAGGTTTGCCGTGGGACATCCATTCGGCGAACATCCAGGCGAGGGCGGCGGTCGCGGTGGCGATCTGCGTCACCGCCATGGCCATGCCCGCGGTGCCGTCGGCGGCAAGCTCGCTTCCTGCATTGAATCCGAACCAGCCGACCCACAACATGCCGGCGCCGACCATAGTAAACATCAGGTTGTGGGGAGGCATCGCGGTAGTCGGATACCCTTTGCGTTTTCCGAGCACCAGGGCAGCCACCAGAGCAGCGACACCCGCGTTGATGTGCACCACCGTACCGCCCGCGAAATCGAGAGCACCCAGGTCACCGAGCCAACCTCCGCCCCATACCCAATGGGCTACCGGCGCATACACCAGGGTGACCCAAAGCGCCATGAACCAGAGCATGGCGGAAAATTTCATGCGCTCGGCGAAAGCGCCGACGATCAGTGCCGGGGTGATGATGGCGAAAGTGAGCTGAAACATGGAGAACACCGTTTCCGGGATCGTCCCGCTCAAGGTGTCGACGCCGACCCCGGCCATGAACGCCTTGTCCATGCCGCCGATCCACTGGTTCAAACCACCGCCATCGCTGAACGCAATACTGTACAGGTAAAGCACCCAAAGAACCGTTACCAGGCTGGCAATGGCAAAACACTGCATCATCACCGACAGGGCGTTCTTTGCTCGCACCATTCCCGCGTAGAACAAGGAAAGTCCCGGCAGAGTCATCATGAGCACCAACAGCGTGGAGGTCAGCATCCAGGCTGTATCTCCCGCGCTCAATTCGTCTGCCGCAAGCGCGGCCGGGGACGCCATTGCGAGGGCACCGCTCAGCGCCAGCAACAGGTGTTGCGACAATGATTTCGTTTTCATTTGCGATTCACCTCCTATTGGTTCACAGAGCACCCTCACCCGCTTCTCCAGTGCGGATACGCAGCGCTTGCCCCAGAGGCAAAACAAAGATCTTGCCATCGCCGATCTTGCCGGTATTGGCCGTCCCTCGTATCACATCGATCACCGAATCCACAGCGGAATCAGGTACCGCGACTTCGATCTTCACCTTCGGTAGAAAGTCGACGGTGTACTCGGCGCCACGGTACAGTTCGGTATGGCCTTTCTGACGGCCGAAACCCCTTACCTCGGTGGCAGTCAGGCCCTGGGCACCGCTGTCGGCGAGGGCTTGCCGGACCTCGTCCAGCTTGAATGGCTTGATCACTGCAGCAATGAGTTTCATCGAACACCCCCCGACACGGTTTCTGCACGGATAGAGAAAAGATTCCACCAGACGAGTTCGGATGCGTCCGCCACGCAGCTGCGCACCTCGGAAGCAAATCCTCGAACGATACCGGGAACCGGGACCGCAAGCCCGACCAGCCGTTGAACCACCACGAGTACGGAAGATGCAAGTTGCGGACCATCGGCGAAGCGAGCCGTGCCCGGACTCTGCGGTCGCCGCCGACCGCCCGCGCGAGGTGCGGTGCGAGAAACAGGATAGCGGCGCGAAGGAGGGTTCCTGCCGTTACCAGCCGGACCGGCTGCTGCCCGTCATTGGTGCAACTCGACGGTCGCGCGCACCAATACGGGTGGGCAGAGCTTGGGCATGGCGCCGGCAGCGGGTTCGATTCCGTCTAACGGCGGTGCTATGCTTGGCTCGGCGATCGACCCGGGATCGCGAGCAAACGCCATGATCGGGGACCGTTCCTTGGGCTTTAGCGGACGATTGTGAAACGCTGCAGTCTGTGATTGTCGAGGAAAAACCAGGCTACGTGGCGGGATGAGGTCCGGCGCCCGGACCCAGAAGGCGAATCGATGCGCAGACTCAAGGTCTTTTTCGGTTGTTTCCTACTGCTCCCTGCCCTCGCAGTATTGCTGGGTTGCGGGCCTAGATACGAAGTTCGCGACGTCTTCGTACCACCCACCAGTTCCACGGCTCAGCAATGCACTCGGGATTGTGGGCAGAGCCGCATTGATTGCCGTTCCGTTTGCCGACAGGCTTTTTCTTCCTGCGGCCAGGAGGCGGAAACCGAGGCGCAGCGCAGCCTGGCAACCGCGCTGGAAATCTACGCCGCCCAACTCGATGCCTACGATGCGCAGCAACGACTGTACGATAGGGAGTATGCCCAATACCGATCCCGGAAATCTGCTCTAGAGAAGTCCTACGATCATGCGAAGAACCGATGTTATGCCGGCGACCAGGCGGCTTGTCGCGAGAAGAAACAGATCAAGAAGGAGCGCGACAATCTTCGCGGGGACTACTACGGTTTCAACGGGACGCTGAACGAGACACCCCAGCGTCCTGTCAAACCCACCCTTGCCGAGGAGACCGCGCGCATCCGCGCGGACCGGTGCGACGCGGATTGCTCTTGCCAGGTTGACTACAAGGCCTGTTACACGGGCTGCGGGGGCCGTGTCGAGTCCGAGCGTTATTGCGTCAGTAACTGCGACGAAGAGTAGACCCCCACGGGGCAAACATTAAAGCGAGCGGACTAACCCCGGGTCTGGATCACTTCGGCCGAGCCCACCCGACCGGTTACGGCTTAGGCTTGGGATTCGAGCGCTACGACGAACGCCGTTGTGGCAAGCGCCGAAGCCGACGACAAGATCCACTTCATACGCTGGAAACCCCGTCGCGTCATCCCGGCAACCCCATCAGCACGCTTTTGCATGGCCATCGTTTTACTCCCAATTCCTGATTGTTTTGGTCAGGATTACTTGGGGAAGATATTAGGGCACAGTCGTCGGGTGTCAAGCGCTAATTGCGGGTGTCGTTTTGGGTTTTAGCGGCGCTGCTCGACCGGGAGCGGACGCTTCGATTGGGCCGCTGGCGGCGCTCAACTCTCGGAGCTATACCAGGCGGCACAGCATAGCGATAAGTTGGCGCCAGCGGCGAAGCGAATGGTTTTCCGCACCGGGATAGGACTCGGGATCCATGACCGCGAGGATCGCAAGTCGTCAGCTTCTTTCT
>JAHEIA010000198.1:0-993 GCA_024639625.1 Chromatiales bacterium | reverse complement strand
AAAGGCCGATCCCCGTGATCGGGGATTCGGCCTCCGTGCGCGTTCGCCCCGCCCGGTTCATGCCCGGCGGGGCACGGGCGTCACTTCGAGGCGGGAGCCGCGGGCGCCGCCGGAACCACTGGCGCTACCCCGTAAGGATAGCCACCGTAGCCACCGTAGCCACCGTATGGATAACCACCATAGCCCCAAGGACCGCCACCATAACCGTAGGGGCCGTAACCGTAATAATTCCGGCCGTATCCGCGACCGTAGCCATGGCCACCGCCGCTCATGCTCATGTTGAAGTCACCCCAGCCATCGCCCATCCAGTCGTCACCCCAACCGGAATTGCCCCAGCCAGGACCACCACCCCAAGGACCACCACCCCAGAACGCGGAGGCGGAAACGGAAACGCCGAGCAGCGCCGCAAAACCCGCAGTCTTAATCAGTGTTTTCATAGGACTTTTCCTTTCATTCGCCAAAAGTGGAAAACTCAGATTCCGCATTCAGGATCCGGGAACCCCATTCGGCTCCACGCAATGTCTGCGCCTCTTCCTCTTGCATCAGTGCAGGAAGATTCGGTGGGAACGACACCTTCGTCGCTGCGTTCACCGCCGACGCGCCGACCGAGAGAAGCCAGACCGCATAGGCCGTCTCGCCTGCGCTGCGAAAACCTCACACCGTGCCGAACCAGCGTGTTCTCGGACCGTTACGCGATTCCGCACTGCACGGAGTATAGAGACTAAATCTCGTTCTCTCCAAGAAAATCCTTACGAATTCGCGCCCCGGCGGTTCCCGTCGACCTCTTTCGCTCCCATCGCGGGCCTCCGCGCAGGGTGCCGCTTCGGCGTTCCCGGAGCGACGAAAGAACTTGACCTATGGCCAAGAAATGTTAGAAATTCAGGGCGTTACGGAGGATGCAAGAAGCGGCTTGGAGGACTGCGCATGGGGACAGATGCAATATTGCCCGTTTTCTTCTACATTCTTCAGGGTATTCCCTTGCCGAATCGAGTG
>JAHEIA010000197.1 GCA_024639625.1 Chromatiales bacterium | reverse complement strand
CGACTCCTGCCAGCCCGGCAGCTCGATCAGCACCGGCGTACACTCCGCGAAACGGTCCGCTCCAACGGGGGGCGCATCGACTTCCCGGCCTCTCAGCTCGTAGGCGACGCAGATCTTCACCCGGTCCAGCCCATCCAAGACGTCTAGCTTGGTTACACAAAGGCCGGTGACGCTGTTGATCTGCAGGGAGCGCCTTAGCGCTACCGTATCCAACCAGCCGCAACGGCGCTTGCGGCCCGTGGTGGCGCCGAATTCGTGCCCCTTGGTACCCAGGTGGTCTCCGTCGTCGTCGAACAACTCGGTCGGAAAGGGGCCGGCCCCCACACGCGTCGTGTAGGCCTTGACGATGCCAAGCACATAGTCGATTTCCCGTGGCCCGGTGCCGGATCCTGTACAGGCGCCTCCGGCCGTGGTGTTGGACGAAGTCACATAGGGGTAGGTGCCATGATCGATGTCGAGCAACGCCCCTTGGGCACCCTCGTACATCACGTTCATACCCTCGCGACGCATGCGATACAGCTCCCCGGGCACATCCGCGATCAGCGGCCGGAGCTGTTCCGCCTGTTCCAAAGCCTCTTCCAGAACCGCAGCGTAATCCACTCTGGACTGCTTGAAATAATGTTCCAAGGCGAAGTTGTGGTACTCGAGAACCTCGCGCAGCCGCTCCTTGAACAGCTCCGTGTCGAGCATCTCGCCAAGCCGTATGCCGCGCCGCGAGACCTTGTCTTCGTAAGCCGGACCGATGCCACGTCCTGTGGTCCCGATGGCCTTTTTGCCTCGCGCCGCTTCACGGGCATGGTCCAGGGCCACGTGATAGGGCAGGATCACCGGGCAGGATTCGCTGATGCCGAGGCGCTCACCGGCGTTTACCCCGCTATCCCCCAGCATCTTCAGCTCTTCCAGCAGGGCCGACGGAGAGAGCACGACGCCGTTACCGACGAGGCACCGCACGTTCTCCCGCAGGATCCCCGAAGGAATCAAGTGCAGAATGGTCTGCTGACCCCCAATAACCAGGGTATGCCCCGCGTTATGGCCACCTTGAAAGCGTACCACCGCGTCGGCTTTGTCGGTCAACAGGTCAACGACCTTGCCTTTCCCTTCGTCTCCCCATTGGGTCCCGATTACGACAACATTTTTTCCCATGACTGGTCTCTCGTTAGAAATCCCGGTGCGGCCCGACAGGACTTCAAACCGGGGTCAATTGCCACTTTCCATTGATCCATCTTAACTCGTGGTCGCAGCCCATCTCCCGGGCGGCGCCGTGCTGACCCGGCAGAGCCGGAATCACCCGCATCCCTTGCCCGCGCAGCTCCATGACACGATGCTGAAGCGAGGGTTCCTCGGACCAAGGCGCCAGGATCTTGGGCGCTGGGTCTCGATCGCGTTCTCCCGCCGAGCCCGCTTGCATCAGGATCTTCAGATCTGCGCTGAATCCGGTGGCGGGTCGGGCTCGCCCAAACGCCCGTCCAATCCCGTCGTAGCGTCCCCCGCGGGCGATCTCCTTGCCGATGTCGGGTACGAAGGCAGCGAAAACAGTTCCGGTGTGGAAGTGGTACCCACGCAGTTCAGCAAGATCAAAGTGCACCGGAACCTCCGGCATCCACTCCCGCAACCCGTCGGCAACCCGCCGCAGGTAAGCAAGGGCCTGGTGGACGTCGTCCCCGGCCGCAAGCAGACGCTCGCCAGCCTGTGCGAGCGCATCATCCCCGTTGAGCTCCGCCAGCGCCTCGAACATCAAAGCTTGCTCGGGCGTCAGGCGCCAAGCCGCAACTAGTTCCTCGATCTCCGGGACCGCCTTGCGCTGCAATGCGTCGAACAAGGCGGACTCCTGGCTGGAATCCAGGCCAGCCTGACCGGCCAGCGAACGGAAGATACCGACGTGGCCAAGATCCAGCGAAACTCCCCTCACCCCCACCAGGTCAAGCGTCTGGATCATCAGACGCAGGATCTCGAGATCACTCTCGACGCCGCCATGACCGTACAGTTCGGCACCGATCTGCAAGGGGCTGCGTGAGCCGGCAAAGCCATCCGAGCGGGTGTGCAACACGGTTCCCAGATAGCACAGGCGGGATGGGGTGTCCTCCCGCAACCGGTGCGCATCGATGCGAGCGGCTTGCGGCGCGATGTCCGCACGCACCCCCATCAAACGGCCCGAGACCTGGTCAGTCAGCTTGAACGTCTGCAGATCCAGATCGCCGCCGGTGCCGGTCAGCAGAGACTCGAGAAACTCGACAAAAGGGGGGATGACGAACTCATAGCCCCAGCTGTGGAACAGATCGAGCAGGTCGCGACGCAGTTGTTCGAGCTCCCAGGCACGGGGCGGCAGAATCTCGTCGATCCCCTCGGGCAGCAGCCAGCGCTCGTTCTGCATCGCTCAGACCGTTAGTTGACCAAATACAGGAAACCGACACCGACCAGCATGCTGATCAGTCCGGCGAATCGCAGGCTACGGTTGTCCTGCTTGGAGATGAGTTGCATCGCTTTGCGCATGCTATCGGGGCTAAGAAACGGCCATACCCCTTCGATCACCAGCAACAGCGCCAACGCAACCCACAGATCGTGCCACATCTACAAAGCCCACAAAAAAGCCGGGGGTATCCCCGGCTTTGCTATCGTCCGGATCAAAGACTTGCGCCGCGCCGCTGAGCAGGCAATTCGGTTGGAGATTGTCCCAAAACCACCTTGCCATGTCCACGCACCGGGTGTGGCACGTATCGAAACTAGCGACTGGCTTTCGAGTCGAAGTAGCGGAAGAACTCGGAATCCGGCCGCAACACCATGACGTCCCCACCGGAGTCGAACACATTCTCATAGGCGCTGAGACTGCGGAAAAAGGCGTAGAATTCAGGATTCTGGTTGTATGCCTTGGCGTAAATCTCGGCCGCCTTGGCGTCGCCACTGCCTCGTAACTGCTCAGCCTCGCGAAAGGCCTCCGCCAGGATCACCTCTCGCTGACGATCGGCGTCGGCGCGGATCCGTTCCGCCGCCTCCGCCCCGAGAGCCCGCAGATCGCGCGCAACGCGCTCGCGCTCGGCTCGCATGCGCCCGTACACCGACTCGCTCACCTCCGGCGGCAGATCAATCTGCTTCACCCGCACGTCGATGATCTCCACCCCGAGTTCCGCCGCCTTTGCGTCCGAGTCGTCCGTCAGCAACTGCATAATCTCGGCCCGCTCTCCGGAGACCACCTCTTGAATGGTGCGCTTGCCGAATTCGTCACGCAGGCTGGTATTGATCCTTTCCGACAACAAACGGGCGGTCTTATCCTCGTCGCCACCCGTGGAGCGGAAGAACTGAGAGACATTGGCGATGCGCCACTTGGCGTAGGAGTCGACGATCACGTCCTTCTTCTCGATCGTCAGGAAGCGCTCGGGGCGCGAATCCAGAGTTTGGATCCGGGCGTCGAATTTCTTTACGTTGTTGAGTACCGGCACCATGAAGTGCAACCCGGGTTCGTAGTCACTGTCGACGATCTCACCCAGTCTCAGCTTCAACGCCAACTCCCATTGATTGACGACGAAGGTGGAGGCATAGACTCCGAGCGCGAGGACCACGATCCCAACCGGCAGAAACAACTTTAGCTTGGCCGAATTCATCAGCGAGACCTCCTACCGCGCTGCGACTCTCGCACGGGTTCTTGCTGTGCCTGTGACTGCCCTGGTCCCTCCGGCGCCTGCATGGATTGCGGGAAACCAAAGGACTTTCTGTCCATCAAGCGATCCAACGGCAGGTACATCAAATTGTTGCTCCCCTCGGCATCCAGCATCACCTTGCTCGTGCTCTCCAGCACCGACTGCAGGGTATCGAGATAAAGCCTCTCCCGCGTCACTTCGGGGGCCTTCGCGTATTCGCGCATCACGGCCAGAAAGCGACTGGCTTCACCTTCAGCTTTTGCGATCACGCGCGCCTCATACCCCTTGGCGTCTTCCACCCGGCGTGCGCCGGCACCGCGGGCATTCGGGACCACCTCGTTGGCGTAGGCCTCGGCTTGATTCTCGATGCGCTCCTTGTCCTCCCGCGCCTTGATGGCGTCGTCGAAGGCGCTCTTCACCTGCTCCGGCGGCTTGGCCGGCTGCATGTTCACGCTCGTGACCTCGAGACCCGTACGGTACTCGTTCAAGAGTCCCTGGATCCCGGTCCTGATGGAATCCTGCACACTGCTTCTACCCTCGGTAAGAATGAAGTCCAGTCTGCTCTTGCCGATGGTCTCGCGCACCAAGGTCTCCGTGACGTCCCGCAGAGTCTTCTCCGGCTCCCGGTCCTGGAACAGGTAGTCGGCGGCATCCTGGATGCGCGACTGCACTGTAAGCTCGATATCGACGATGTTCTCGTCGCTGGTCAGCATCTGCGCCTTGTGACGAAAGGAGGAGATCTGGTCCACGTTCACCTCTTTGACTTCTTCGATCGGAAAGGGCAAATGCCAATGCGGCCCCGGCTGCGTGACTTGGGTAAAGGAACCGAAACGCAGTTCCACCCCACGCTCCGCGGGCTCCACGATATAAATGCCGGAGGCCAGCCAGACGAGGAACGCGATGCCGGCGATTAGCCCAAGCCCGACCGAACTGGGACCGCCGCCGCTGCTCGGTGGCGCACCCCCTTCGCCGCGCGGCTTCTTGCCGCCGCCGAAAAGCCCGCCGAGCTTCTCCTGAAGCTTGCGCACAACTTCGTCCAATTCCGGCGGCCCCTGGCTGCCTCCCTTGTCGCGCCATGGGTCCCGATTCCCACCACCCGGTTCGTTCCAGGCCATCAACTACTCCCGTCAGTCAAAATCTGTTGAAACTGAGCCCAGCGCCCGACCGGTGATAAGCAAACGCCTGCAAAGCGATTTTCGGTCATGCATCTGCTGTTCTCTCGTTGTGCCCGTCGATTCTAGGAGCCTTGTATCCCGGTATCAACCCACCGCACTCTCAAGCCTCCTGCGCAGCGCGGGCTCGCGCCGCGTCAAACGAGCGAGGTCTGTTGTGCTAAAGGAGACCTCGAGCTCCCAACCACCCTCTTCCAAGGGGGTCTCGTCCACCACGCGGCCGGCCTCAAACAAAAGTGCCCGCAAGCGACCCTCCGCAGGAGACAAGGCGATCCGTCGCAGCACGTGCTGCTGGTGGAAGAACTCCGCTATTGCCGAGCGCAGCAAATCAAGGCCTTCTCCATTTCCGGCCGAGACCCAGACCCGATGTACGCTGCCGTCCGGAGTTCGCTCCAGTCTGGCTTCCGATCCGGGGACCAGGTCGGTCTTATTGAATACCTGGATCACCGGAACCTGGTCTGCGCCGATCTGTTCAAGTACCCGTTCTACTTCGGCGACGCACTCGGCGCGCTGCGGACTTGCCGCGTCCACGACATGCAACAGCAAGCTGGCCGAGCTGGATTCTTCCAAGGTCGAACGAAACGCCGCCACCAGTTCGTGCGGCAGCCGGCTGATGAATCCGACGGTGTCGGCTAAAACTGCGGCCTGCTGGCCCGGAAGATCGAGCCGCCGCAACGTCGGATCGAGCGTGGCGAACAACCGGTCAGCCGCCAGCACAGTGGAATCCGTCAACCGGTTGAACAGCGTGGACTTACCCGCATTGGTGTAACCGACCAACGAAATCGTCGGAATCTCAGCCCGGTTCCTCGCCTTGCGGCCCTGGTCGCGCTGCGCGGAGACGCGCAGTAGTCGCTGCCGCAGATAGCCGATGCGCCGCCCAAGCAAGCGACGATCGGTTTCCAGCTGTGTCTCGCCCGGCCCGCGCAAACCGATACCGCCCTTTTGCCTCTCCAGGTGGCTCCAACCACGCACCAGCCGGGTCGACAGATGGCGCAGCTGTGCCAGTTCGACTTGGAGCTTGCCCTCGAAGGATCGGGCGCGCTGCGCGAAGATGTCGAGTATCAGGCCGTTCCGATCGATCACGCGGCAACCCAACTCGCGCTCCAGATTTCGTTCCTGACTCGGAGCGAGCTCATGGTCGAATATCACCAATTGGGCCTGCTGGTGCGCGACGACCTCCTTTATCTCCTGAGTCTTCCCGCTGCCGACGAAGAAACGCGGGTCCGGCACCTTGCGACTCGCCCGAAACAACCCGAGAAACTGCGCGCCTGCCGCCTTGGCCAAGAGAACGAACTCGTCGAGCTGTGCCTGCGCGGCTGGAACGCCGAGGTCGAGATGCACCAGGACCGCCCGCTCGCCACTCTGGGGACGCTCGAACATCAGGCTCTCAGGGCTTCTGCAGAGGATTCGGAGACGATCAAGTAAGGGACCCGCGGGACACGGAAAAACGGAGGGCAAGATACACGCCGG
>JAHEIA010000196.1:2145-6393 GCA_024639625.1 Chromatiales bacterium | reverse complement strand
GCTGGATATCGTCCGCGCAATATTGATTGTCTGCATCGGTGTTTACGATGACGTCCGCCCCGCGCTTGAGACAGGCATCCAGCCCCGTCATAAAGGAGCGCGCCAGCCCCCGATTGTTCGTGTGCCTTACCACATGGTCCACGCCGTTGCGCCGGGCGATGTCCGCGGTGCCGTCGGAGGATCCATCGTCGACGATCAACCATTCCACCTGGTCGAAACCGGGTACCTGGCGAGGCAACTGGGCGAGGGTCAACGGCAGAGACTCGACTTCGTTGTAGCAGGGGATCTGAATGATCAGCTTCATTGCGGGATCTGCCTCTCAAGCTTCATGGCCGGAGGTCTCCATAACGAATTTGTGTCGGACGCCGCATGCGCACCCGCCGGGTCGTCTAGAGCCCGCGCACGGTCACTGAATCGGCGTGCTGATGGTTGTCGACCGGCAGCAGCCCGCAGCCCTCCTGCAGTTGCTTGTTGAATTGCTCCCGGGAGCACTCCTTACCGACCCGGAACAGCGCGAAATGCCGTACCCGCTCCCACAGGTCCTTCGACTGGTACAACTCGGCGCATTTCCTCGCAAAAAGTTCCGGGTCGTCGCGCCCAGCACCCATCAGCTCAACCCCCTCCTGCCAGCGCAATTGGGCGATGAGGATATCGGTTGCGACTACCGGCAGTCCGTTTGCCGCGGCCTCGTGAATCTTATGCGGTATCCCGGCAGCGAATCTTGTGGGAGCGATGAATACTCTGGCGCTCGCATACCATTCACGCAAGTCGGGAACCGCACCCTGGAATACAACGTCGGGGCCTGCGAGGCGATTGAGCGCAGGGGCCCGGTTGGAGCCGACCACCTGCAGCGCAGGCGCCTGCTCGCCGAGTATCCGGCGAATGCGCGGCAACACCTCAGCGACAAACCATTGCAGCGAATCCACGTTCGGCGACCCGTCGCTGTCCAGGTTGCCGACAAACAGGAAATCCTTTCTATCGGCGAAAGTCGTCTCTGTCGCCTGAATCGCCAGCGCGTGCCCAAGAACCGACACGTTCCGATACCCGTGGTGTACGTAGACATCCCGTTCCTGGGGTGACACGACAAGGATTCGGTCCGCGTTGCGTGCCAGAGAAAGTTCTTCGCGCACCTTTACCGCATAGCTGGCCGAATCTGCCCCTGCGTCGGCAAGCTCGGCCTGGGATTTTTCCCGGAAGGCGGCTATCGCCTCCGAATCGTACACCAGCCGAGCATCGCCCAGCAGGTCCGGTCTGGTCGTGAATATCTGGTTCACGAACTCCATATTGTGCGGTCGGCTGACGAACACGACGTCGTAGCAACCGATCCGTTGCTCCAAAAAATAGCCGAAATGCCCCCGACCTTCGCCGATCACCACCTCCGCCTGCACCGGGATCTCTTGATAGATCTCGTCCCAGGTACTCTCGAGAGGAAAATTCAGCGGATATACGGTCACCGCGCACCCGGATTCGCAGAGGCTGCGCACGATCTGGTTGGAGCGCGGGAATCCCCCGCCGAGGCGAGTCAACGGAACCCGGTCGTCAATGTACAAGACCGACTTGATCTGCTTCCGAGCAAAGCGAGCGCGCCTGATGTTCCCGAGTGCCGGGGGCAATTGCGCGGCCAAGGCTTGCGGATGCTTTTGCTTGAAGATCTCCTTATTTCGCTCCTGCAACCGAACCGCCTGCTCCCGCCCCTCGGTACTCGCAAACTCGAAGTGTCTGATGATTGCCCTTGGTTCATACAGAACTCGAAACCCCGCCGCGCGAACGCGCATGCAGAAATCGGTTTCTTCATAATAGCCGGGAGCAAAATCCTCATCGAAACCACCCAACTTCCGAAACAACGCGCTGGGGACCAAAAGGAACGCGCCGGAACAGTAGTCGACCTCCCGGCGAAACATATACTCAGGTCTGAATGCAAAATCGCCCCTACCATAGCCGAGACAGGATCCATCCTGCCAGACGATGCTTCCGGCCTCTTGCAGCCTGCCGTCGAGCAACAGAATCTTGCCCCCCACCGCCCCCACGTCCGGTTCCTCGTCATATACAGCCAGCGCTGCTTCGAGGGTCTGCGGAAACAACTCTGCATCGTTGTTCAGAAACAGGATATAGCGGCCTCGGGCGACCTTGGCTGCCTGGTTGCAGGCATCCACGAAGCCCCGATTCGTGTCGTTCGCTATCAGCCGGATATTGTGCACTTTCCTCAGCAGGTCCGACGTCTCGTCGCTTGAATCGTTGTTCACTACGACCAGCTCGACGGCGACCCGGGTGCATTCGATAATCGAACGCAAACACGCGTAGGTCAGCTCGGCTCGATTGAAGAGGACCAGGACGACAGAAACCAGCGGCTCGGAGAGTGGCGGGAAATGCAGGTCGTGCCTACCGAGCAGAAATGTCTCGAGCTCCTTCTTTCTCTGCTTGGTGTAGCATGCCTTCGACGTGGCGGAGCCGAACATCTCTTCGGCCGCGGGCCGAAGCGCCGACGCGGGATCTTTCGCTCTGCGGCAGGCTGCGGGCTCTGTAGCCCAAGCCCGTGAGGCAGCCTCGTCGGAGGCGTCGCTCAGGCAGTGGAAGGCCAGCAAGGGATCCCCGCGAAACAGCAATCTATCAATTGCCCGTATCCCCGCATCAGCGAGCTTGCTGCGCCAGGATCCCTGCCCATATCGATGCGCTTGCTCCCCGCTTTCCGCCACTCCCCCACCAGCATTGTTCTCTGCTGCCGGCGAGAGCCTTGGCCGGAGGTTCCGCGGGGCATCCTGTCTCTGGCGAGCCAATGCGGTGAGATACAGCTTGTCTACCAGGATCTGATACGAGTAGGAGATCTGCTTCTCTAGATGCAGTTCGTGCAGCACGGCCTGGTTGCGGTGCACCTCGCCGTGTAATCGGGTCTCGACATGGTGGATATGGCTGGCGTTTTTCGCCTCGGTTTCCCGGCGTTGTTCGGTCTCCTTGAGAAGACGGCGAATCGTCTCGTCGCGCCGCTTGAGTTCCGACCGATACTCTTCTTGCTTCTGGGTGCCGGCAGCCAGTTCTTGCGTAAGCGTTTGCGCCTTCGATTGAGATTCCTGCAACTCCAGTCTGAGCTCACGCAGTGCTTCGCCATCCTGCTCCAGGCTCCGACGAAGTCCTTGTGCCACTTCCTCCAGCGCCGCCAGAGCAGGGGCACTGTAACCGAATGCGACGGACGCGGTATCAAACTCTCGAAAGATGCGGTCGAGGGTTCGCTGGTCCTCCGGCCGCTCTTCGGGGCCGGTCATTTGTCGCAACGCCCGGTAGGCAAGCTTCACCCAGTCGGGCGCAAGCGGATCGCCATCCAGGTCCGGCATATTCGCCCAATGGTTGCGAAACCGCCGATCGAGGAAACGATCGATCTCCGGTTTCGCTTGTGCGGGACCGGTCGGCCAGCCGACCTGCAGCCGCTGCGCCACCCGGGTCATGGCGGACTCCCAGTTCTCCAGCAGATCATCAAAGCTCACGATGCACCGGCGCATGCCCCGCGTTGATCTTTCCGCCTCAAGCACGTGCCTCAACCAAAGCAAATAGCCGGCGGAAGGAGAAAGACCGTTGCGCCGGCGCAGAGAGGTCACCACCTCGAGCGGATTGCGCAACGGGAGGAGCGGTAAAGGCTCGATCCCGCTGTCCCGCAAGGCATCCAGCCAGAGGGGAACGAAGCGGCAAATTCGCGGGTCCTTGACCGCGCACAGCCTACTCTGCGCAAAGTCCTTTCCCAGGTGTTCGACCAGCCGACGTTTGTAGGCAGCCGCCTCCGCGGAGGAGAGCCACTGCTGATCCAGCGGGCGCCAATCGCTCCAATGCGAGCCTGCCGCCTGCAGCAGCTCGTTGTGGATTGCTTCCAGGTCCATGGACTCCCAGAATCCCTTCGGGTTGTCCTCCTTCGGCGGCATCAGGTTCTGCGGAAGCGCCGCTCCGAGCAGATTGAGCACGCGCGCGAATGCAGAGGTTCCGCTGCGATGCATCCCCAGGACAAGAATCGCCGATCTCGCTGCGGACAAGGTCTGTTCCTGCCCGGAACGGGTCTCTGGGGAAGCGGTGGCGGGGGCTGCGTGAGCCGTCTTCTTGTCAGTACTCATCGCGCCCTGTTCCCGACTCATTCTGCATCCTGCGACCCATGGTTGTGCCTACGCTAACTGCCTTTCTGGAGGGGATTTTCTACAGATGCGCCGAGAGGCGGCGAGGCGCGCCGCGCTGGCGAACCGACCCGTTCGATCGTGGCGGCGGATCCTTGCG
>JAHEIA010000196.1:0-2135 GCA_024639625.1 Chromatiales bacterium | reverse complement strand
CGCAACGAACGGCCCTGTTGCAGGATACACTCCCGCATATCGATTCCCGCCCCGCTCCGCCCGAGGGCCTTAAATGATGACAGTTGCGCTAGCGCAAGACAAGCGTCGACGGCCCGGGCGGTGCATCACGGGCGCGCTGCTATCGGCATCCATTTGCGGATGAGCGCGGTAAGCTTTTCCACTTCTTCTTTGCGCAATTCTCTGACGATGACCAGGCAGAGGAGGTAGCTGACCGCACCCACGACGACTCCCAAGGCGACGCCCAGCCAATCACCGGACAAGAGCACATTGGACGTCAGATGAACCAGGCCGCCCATCACCGCCGCGGCGAATGTAGCCCGCAAAACGGAACCCAGCGGAAAGCTCCAGGCAAGCAACCGTCGGGACATGCGGAGTACGGCGAACATCAACAATCCATAACAGATCAAGGTTGTTAACGCCGCAGCGGCAAAACCATAGAGTGGAATCAGCAGATAATTGAGAAGCAGATTCAGGAGCGCCGCCGAAAGCAGGCTATACATGATCAGCAGCGTCTTGTTGTGCACTCCGAGTACGGTGTAGAACCGCTGGCTGAGCCCCAGCAACAGGACTCCCGTGGCCACGAAGGGAACCACTTCGGCTGCCGGATAGTAGGCCGGTGTGGTCAACAGATGAACGATCGGCTCCCTCAGCACCGATATCCCGATAACCGCGGGAATGCCCATAAGCAGAAAGTACCTCGTTCCGTCGCTGAGAAAGGCCTGGCTTGCCGCCCTCTCCTGCGTCTCCCACAGAATCACGGCGAGCGGGGTAAATGCCTGCGCAAACAATGTCACGATCACCATGATGCTCCTATCGGCGATATCGTAGCCCACGGAGTAGATCCCTACTTCGACACTCGGACGCAGAATCTCCAGCATGTAACGATCGGATACGCTGAGTATCCACGCGGCCATACCCGCCCCCACCAGGGGAAAGCTATAG
Organism: Chromatiales bacterium; assembly: GCA_024639625.1. Lineage (GTDB taxonomy): Bacteria > Pseudomonadota > Gammaproteobacteria > Chromatiales > Chromatiaceae > JAHEIA01. Next base: position 1,172 of record JAHEIA010000196.1, on the reverse strand, counting down.
CGAATCATCGCGCCGGCGGGCACTGGCTCTCCGCCAGACCACGCGATTGCTTTCTTGCCCACCACCTTCACCCACAGCAGGGGTAACGCTAGGGCGACGCTCAGACAATAGCCCCAGATCAGCCCCGCCACACCGAGCTCCAGCGCCACCACCAGAGTCACGCCGAATACCATGCCCATCACCAGCTTCCAGGCGATAAACCAGCTGTAGCTGAGGACCTGTCTTCGGCTGCGTAGAAAAGAAGCAAGGACGATGAAGAACGAATCCATCGCGAAGTAAGCGAGACCGGCGATCAGCAGCGGAAACCCGTTCGCCGGCAGGCGGGATCGCGCGAGCAGAATCAATGCCAACACGAGCAGGCCCAGAGTCAACACGGAGACGGTGCACAGCCGGAGTACGCCGGCTACCAGAGCGTCGCGTTTGTGCGATTTCTCGGCAACGGGATAGAAACGAATGACCGCGGTCGCGGTCCAGCCCCCGAAAGTGGACAAGAGAGTAGCCCCGGCGATGGCGAGCGCGAATTTTCCGTACTCTGCGGGTTCAAACAGACGGGTAACGACGGGATAGAAGGCAAACCCCGCGACGATCGTCAGCATACGTCCGGGAGCGTATCTGATGATATCGCGCAGCAGTTCGGTACTCATAGCATCCTGTAATTCTGGCCCGCCAACGCGAGCTGCAATTCAAGCGGTCGACGGGTATACCCGACGTGTCAACGGCGCCGCCCTAGCGTCGAGTCAAACCCGGACAAGGACGCCGCGAACAATCCCACCCAGATTTCCCGAGGTTGCTGCTGTCCACAGGGTAGGCCGTCCCGGCCGGCGCGTTATCTGCTTGGAAACCTAGCCGCTCAGCAGTGCCTCCCGGGTTCACGCCTGGCAATCCGCATGCTGCCGAGAGTATATAATGTCCCTTGGGTTGCCCGGGAACGAGTGCACGGCAGACTCGGCGCCTGGTTCCGGTGACAGCCGATCGCCACTGCAGGTTGCTTGGCTTTTTCCGCACGCCCGAGCCCCGAACGTCCGACACAGAATCATGAGCCAAGCCGATCTCGTAGTCGTAGCCACACACCCGCGTTCCGGAACGCATTTCGCGATCGATACCTTATGTCTCAACGTTCGCGGTCTAGGTTTCGATCTGCTTCGCGGCCAGTATCCGTCGCTGGAGAGATT
>JAHEIA010000195.1 GCA_024639625.1 Chromatiales bacterium | reverse complement strand
CTACCTGTCACCCAGGGACTACCACCGTGTGCACATGCCGCGGGGAGGCCGGCTGCGTCGCATGATCCATGTGCCGGGACGCCTGTTCAGCGTCAATCCCACCACCACGCGCCTGGTGCCCGGCTTGTTTACCCGCAACGAACGCATTGTGTGCCTCTTCGACAGCGACATCGGACCCATGGCAGTGATCCTGGTCGGCGCCATCTTCGTCGGCAGCGTGGATACCGTTTGGGCCGGCTCGATCGCCCCCGGCCGCTGCGATAGCAAGTCCTGGGACTATTCCTCGGGCGCGGACGGGGTCTTTCTGGGTCCCGGCGCGGAGCTGGGCCGCTTCAACATGGGCTCCACCGTGATCCTCTTGTTCGCGCCAGACAGCATGGCCTGGTCGCCGGACCTGGGGCCGGAGATGCCGCTGCGCATGGGCCAACCCTTGGGCCACAGCTAAACCCGGGGCCGCCCGACACGGCGCGACGGGTTTCAGGCGCGCTCCAGGGGAAACGCAAGTACCTGGTCGATACGCGGCTTGCCGAGCAATACCATCAGCAGTCGATCGAGCCCGATCGCGACCCCCGAGCAATCCGGCAGGCCCGCCTCCAGGGCCGCCAGCAGATTCTGGTCAATCGCCGGCAAGGATCGGCCGTTCAGCGCGCGCTGCGCGAGTTCCCGGCGGAAACGTTCTTGCTGCTCCCCGGCGTCCGCCAGCTCGTGAAACCCGTTCGCCAACTCTACACCATCGATGTAGAGCTCGAAGCGCTCCGCCACCGCCGGGACCCCAGAGCGGACCCTCGCCAGAGATGCCTTACTTGCCGGGTAGTCGTACACCAGGCACAGGTCGCCGCGGCCGAGCGCGCACTCGATGTACCCGGTGAACAGCAAGTCCAGCCAAGGGTCCGCAGCATCCAATTCCAGGTGCTCCGCCTCCGCCATGCCGAGCACCCGAGCGCGCTCCTTCAGGTCCGCCGCCGTCGCTGTATGCGGATCGATGCCCAAGGGGGAAAACGCCTCCGCATAGGTCAGTTTGCGCAGTGGCAAGCGCCGGCCCATGACCACGCGCACCAGATCCGCCACTTCGTCCATCAAACGGTGATGGTCGAATCCCGGGCGGTACCATTCGAGCAGGCTGAACTCGGGGTTGTGCAAGGCCCCCCGCTCACCGTCGCGAAATGCCTTGCAGATCTGATAGATCGGTCCGCTACCCGCAGCGATCAGGCGCTTCATGGAAAATTCCGGCGAGGTCTGGAGATACAGCACCTCGCCGGTCGGCGCCCCAGGCCCCGTGTAGCGGGTGCGCAGCGGTTCCAAGGCAGGATCCGTTCCGCTAGCGCGCGAGCACAGCGGGGTCTCGACCTCCATCACGCCTGCCCGGGCGAAGTAGGCACGGATCTCCGCCAGCATCTTGGCTCGCGCCCGCAACACCGGCGGAGCGGCGCTCGGACGCCAGGTCGTATGACCCATCCGCGACGCTAGTCTTCCTTGGCCCGCGACACATAGGCTCCGGTGCGGGTGTCGACCTTGATCGCCTCGCCTTCCTGTACGAACAGCGGAACCCGCACCACCGCACCGGTTTCCAGGGTTGCCGGCTTGCCGCCCCCCCCCGAGGTGTCGCCCTTCACACCCGGGTCGGTTTCGCTGATGGTCAGTACCACGAAATTGGGCGGGTCGACCAGGAGCGGTGTCCCGTTCCACAGGGTAACGGTGCACAGATCCTGGTCCTTCAGCCACTTGGCGGATTCGCCGAGAGCGTTCTCGTCTGCGCTATACTGCTCGAAGGTCTTCTGGTCCATGAAGTGCCAATGCGAGCCGTCGTTGTACAAATACTGCAGCTCGGTCTCGACCACATCGGCGGCCTCCAGCGACTCGCCCGACTTGAACGTCCGCTCCACCACGCGACCGGTCTTCAGATTGCGCAGCTTGACTCGATTGAAGGCCTGGCCTTTGCCGGGCTTGACGAATTCGTTTTCGATGATGGAACAGGGGTCCCCGTCGACCAGGACCTTGAGCCCCCCTTTAAACTCATTTGTGCTGTAGCTTGCCATGTCTTATCTACCTAAGGTCCAGAATGCGCGGCAAATCATAACGCGAAGCGACACCCCCTGTCAGACTCCTGCGTGGCAACGCGCCCTGGCCCAAGCATTCACCGATCCCGCAGAACTGCTCGGATATCTTGGTCTTTCGTCCAGCTACCTGGCGCAGACTAGACGGGCCGCCGAAGCATTCCCCCTGCGGGTTCCCCGCGAGTTCGCGGCGAAGATGGAGGCGGGAAATCCGCGAGATCCGCTCCTGCTCCAGGTTTTGCCCCGGCCGGTCGAGCTTGCGGAGGCCCCCGGGTTCACCTGCGACCCAATTGGCGACCGAAACGCACAAACCGCTCCAGCGGTGCTGGAAAAATACCGTGGCCGCGCCCTGCTGATCACAGCGCCCTCCTGCGCCGTGCATTGCCGCTACTGCTTTCGACGGCATTTTCCCTATGCCGAATCGATCGCGTCCAGCGGTGGCCACGCGCGGGCCCTGGAGTACCTGTCGCGCAGCCCAGAGGTGCGCGAGGTGATCCTCAGCGGGGGCGATCCTTTGGTGTTGAGCGACAGAAAACTCGGTAACCTGGTCCGAGAGATCTCGCGGATTCCCCATGTCGCCAGGCTGCGCATCCACACCCGGCTGCCTGTGGTACTGCCGCAGCGCGTGTCGAACGAACTGCTGACTGGGCTGCAGGCCGCCCATGTGCCGCTGATTGTCGTCATCCACGCAAACCACCCCCGAGAGATCGCGCCCGACGTTACGCAATCCCTGCTGCGTTTGCGCGCAGCCGGGATCGTGCTGCTCAACCAGTCCGTCCTGTTGCGCGACGTCAATGATTCGGCAGCAGCGTTGGCCGAACTGAGCGAACGCCTGTTTCACGCCGGGGTACTCCCCTACTATCTGCACCTCCTCGATCGGGTCCGCGGGGCCGCCCATTTCGAAGTAACGGAAGCTCAGGCGCGTACGATACACCGTGAACTGAGGACCCTGCTGCCGGGTTATCTGGTCCCGCGCTTGGTGCGCGAGTCCCTGCACAGCGAGGCAAAGGAGCCGCTTGCCCCGTGATTCGGCATCGTCCACGATCTTTCACCCTCGGCCCGGGCCCAGGAAACGGCATCTCTGCCGCTCAGGAGCAACGCGGAGCAGACCTGGCCTCGTGCCCATGGCAAGTGCGCACCGGGCCACAAATTCGCGCTTGCGAATCAAGGAATGACTGCAACCCCGAATCTTTAGTATTATTGTTGGTCCAGGATTCGACATTCGAAGGAAGCGGAAAGGCATGCGTCGCGGTCGCGATTCTAAATACGCGTTGAGATTGACAGGTCAGGATGGTAAGTGAACGCCGAGTTGACAACTGATTCGGGCGTCTCATTGTTGGTGGTGGAGAAATCTCCCAACCAGGCGGAGAAGTTCGTAACGGCGCTGCGCAGTGCGGGCATCCCGGTCCACCCGACTCGCCTCGCGGACACGAGTGAACTGGACGAACGCCTTGCCGGAAAGGCATTCGATCTCATCCTCTGCTCTTGCCGGTCGAAGAGGCCAAGCTCGCAGAACTTGTCCGAGGCCCGAGCTTCCTGTCCGGACACCCCGTTGATCCTGATCTACGGCGATGAAGACAGGGAAACGCTGCTCGACGCGGTGCGCGGCGGGGCGCGCGACATTGTTCACAAGGACGATCTGGCGCATCTGCAATTGGTGGTAACCCGCGAATTGGAGACGCTTCAGCTGCGCAGGGATCTGGCGGAGGTAGGGCGCAAGCTGGAGGAGGCGGAAAATCGGTGTGAATCGGTCATGGCGGCCGCTGAAGAAGCCATCGCCTACGTCCACGACGGCATGCACGTCGCGGCAAACCGGGCCTACCTGGATATGCTCGGCTACGCCGACCAGGAGGAGGTCGAAGGTCTGCCCCTGTTGGACATGGTGGACCCGGAATTCCACAAACAGCTGAAGAAGCTCCTCAAGACCGTGGAGCGGACGCGTGATCCGGCACCACAAAAAATGGAGGCCACGTGTCATACCAGCGCAGGCCAGGGTTTCAGCGCCGTACTCGAATTATCGCCCGCCATTTTCGACGACGAGCCCTGCACCCAAGTGCATGTTTCCGCGCAGCAATCCGCCATGGATCTGGAGGCCGAACTCGCCAGGGTCAATACCGTCGATCCGGATACCGGTCTGCACAATCGAAAATATTTCCTGGAACTGATCGCGGATGAGCAGCCCGCTTTAGCGGCTCGGCGGGAGTCTAGGGTCCTGCTCTACGTGATGCTCGACCACTTTCAAGAGTTACGCAACACCGCGGGTGTGGCAACATCCGACGGGTTGATCAAGGAAGTAGCCGGTCTGCTCGATCGAGTCAGGAATCCGGACGACATCTTGGCGAGGTTTGGTGACCACAGTTTCGTGATCTTGGTCCGCAGCGTCAAACGCCCCGAGGTCGAAGGTCTGGCGCAGAGTGTCTGTCTCGCGATCGAAGAGCATAATTACCAGGCAAGCGAAAAATTCATTGCGCCCACCTGCAGCATCGGAATCGTCGACTCCAACGATATCCCTGATTTCGATAGCCAGCGATTCGTCGATCTGGCCTATCAGGCTGCGCATCAGGCGTCGGAGAACGGCGGCAATCGCTTCCAGTTTTTCCAGCCCGAGAAACCGTCCGTGGAACGCGCGTTAGCGGGCAGCGACGCAGTCAATCTCGAGCAGGTAATTCAACACGCTGTGGAAGAGAACCGCTTCCGCTTGGTCTATCAACCGATCCTGAGCCTGCACGGCGACCCGCGGGAAAACTATGCGGTCATGGTTCGTATGCTGGACGAGAGCGACAACGAGCACTTGCCGGGAAATTTTCTGCAGAAGGCCGAAGCCGCAGGCCTGGCGGCCACCATCGACCGCTGGGTAATCCGCAGCGCCATTCTCGAGCTGGCGCATCAGCGTGACGAAGGCAAAGACGCCCACTTCTTTATTTCGATCTCGGGCCAGTCGCTGAGCGACGACCGAACCTTCCCGTGGATTCGCGACTGCATGGAAGAGTTTGGCCTCAAAGGCGATGCGCTGACCTTTCAGGTGCCCGAGGAATCCGTCCGCAAGCAGGTGCACGCGGCGCGCGAGGTGGTCAAACAGCTGCACTCGATCGGTTGCGGCTTTGCCCTCGATCAGTTCGGCACCTTGCCGAAGCCCGAGTCTCTCTTGAAGCAGATCCATGTAAACTTCGTCCGCCTCCACGTGAGCTTCATGGACGGGATCGCAAAAGATCACGCCAAGCAGGAGAGCATGAAGGCGGTATGCGAGCTGGCCGCCTCCATGAAAGTAAAGACTGTCGCCACCGGGGTTGAGGATGCCAACACCCTGGCGATTCTGTGGAACGTGGGAGTGAATTACATTCAGGGTTACTTTGTTCAGGAGCCCTCCGAGAGCATCGCCTACGACTTCAGCGGCGCGGCCTGAGGCCGCGAAGCAGATCGTGCGGTCGCCGAGTATTTCCGGGGCAGCCGAGAAACGATATGCTTTCCAAATTCGGTTGCGCCGATTCCGCAGACCGCGACAGTAAAGATCCCGATCAACCCTGCAAGGTGAGCGATGCCCTACTTCATCTACCACGTCAAGAATCCCAGGCAATTGGAGCATATCGACACCAAGACCAAGTACCAGGACGCGAAGGCCTTGGTGCGGGAGCGGCGTTCTGAGCTGGACCCGGAAGAACGATTCTCGGTTCGCATGATCTTCGCCAACAACCAGCAAGAGGCGGAGAAGATTCTCTCCGCGCCGCGAGACGAACGGGTCATCGGCGAGGATTGAGACCGATGTTCCCCGCGGGCGGTAGGCTGGCCCGCGCAATGAGTCGACACCAAGACTGCCTGCCGTTTCGGCGCCACGACACAGGGATCCATGCCCGCGCGTCCTCGAGTGAGCGTTTTGCTGCCGCTTCGCAACGCGGCGCAAACCCTCAATGAATGTCTGGATTCGATCCGCGCCCAGAGCCTGAAAGACTTCGAGGTCCTCGCGGTCGACGATCGGTCGAGCGACGGCTCGGCGGAAATGGTGCGTCGCTACCGTGCCCGAGACTCGAGGTTTCGCTTGCTGAGCAACCGTGGTGGCGGCCTCGTCGCTGCGCTGAGCTGGGGTCTGCGCCATGCGCAGGCGGACTTGGTGGCGCGTATGGACGCCGACGACCGCATGCACCGGGAAAGGCTCCGGCTGCAGTCCGAATACCTGCGGCAACACCCGGAAACCGCACTGCTCGGCTCGCGGGTGCGGCTCTTCCCACAGGGGCGGATTCGGGATGGGTATCGTGCGTACATTTGCTGGCAGAACCACTGCCTTTCGCCGGCGGATATCGCTACCGAAATCTTTGTAGAATCCCCCTTCGCGCACCCCTCCGTGATGTTCCGCCG
>JAHEIA010000194.1 GCA_024639625.1 Chromatiales bacterium | reverse complement strand
CGCCGTGGTTGGACCCCAATCGATGTACATCACCTCGGAGGTGAGGGCCAGGTAACCGATAAAACCCAACCCGCCGACGCACATCACGACGCCGTAGAAGAAGAGCAGCGTGTCCCATTCCGCCCGCGCCACTTTGTTGAATACATCGAAGGCGACCACGTCCCCCATCTGTCCGTCGCGCTCGATTTCTTCGCTGGCTTTGAGGTAATCACTGTCCCTATGGTAGGTCTTTTTCAGGTAGTAGCCGAAGATCTGCAGATAGGCGAGGCCGGTCAGCATTCCGATCACCGGCGGCAGGTGCAGGAAGTTATGAAAGCTGACCGCGGTTGCGATGGTGAGCAGAAAGAAGGCGATGATCCGTTTTGCGCCGCGCTTCATCGACACCATTTCGCCGCCGCCCTGGGGGTGTTCGTTCGGCACGGCGAACTGCATGATCGCGGCGGGTACCAGCCAGTTCACCAGTGAGGGGACGAACAGCGCGAAAAAGGTCCAGAAGTCGATCACACCCTGCGGGGTTTCGACCGCCTTCTGCCACACCATCAGGGTGGTGATGTCGCCGAATGGGCTAAAAGCACCTCCTGCATTCGCCGCCACCACGATGTTGATGCAGGCCAGCAGCACGAACCGCTGGTTGTTCCCGCCCACTGCGAGAACCACGGCGCACATCAGCAAGGCAGTGGTTAGGTTGTCGGCGACCGGGGAAATGAAAAAGGCGAGCAGGCCGGTGATCCAGAACAACGGGCGAAAGCCGAAACCCTTGCGCACCAGCCAGGAGCGCAGGGCCTCGAACACATTGCGTTCGTCCATGGCGTTGATGTAGGTCATGGCGACCAGCAGGAACAGCATCAGCTCGGCATACTCCAGCAGATTGTGCCGCACTGCGTGTTCCGCCTCATGGGTCATCCCGTGGCTGATGTATACGCCGGCGATCAGGGCCCAGATGACCCCGGCGGCGAGGATCACCGGTTTGGATTTGCGCAGATGGGTGAATTCCTCCGCCATGACAAGCCCGTAGGCGACGACGAAGATCAGCAAGGCGGCAAAGCCCACCCAGTGGCCGGTGAGATTCAACGTTTGCCCGCCCTCGGTGGCGGCGGACACCAACCGTGGCATGACGAGCAGCGCGCCAAGCAAAAAGAAATATAACCTTTTCATCGCCTAATCTCTTTTAAGTTATTGTTGTAAAAAGAATTCTATCAGGACTAGTCGCCCCTACATTGGTTTTGCGGTCCGCATCCGGTATTGCTCGCTCTCGCAGACCCACATAGTCTCACGGTCCGCGGCCGCGATTTCAATAGGTAGGTTTTCGCTGCGGCAAGACCCTATCGCCCGTCGGGGACGGTGCGTCGGGAATAGTTGCTTGCCTGGGCACGGGCCGACGGATGCCGTGCACCGTGGGTATCCGCACCTGGCATGGAGCCGGGTTGGTCGTTGTTTCGCCACCCTTCGTCGCCCGCATTTCCCGCGCCGGGGGAACGCGGGACGGTAAGCGACAGAGCGACGGCGCTGCCGCTATCGCGCTTGTCTTGATGTTCGTGCCGCCCAGTCCCTGGCCCGGTGAGTGGAGCCGGCCTTGGGCAGTCTAGACTAGACCGGAGTAGAGAAGGTGCAATTGCTGAAACGGGGTGTCCTGGTTGACGGGGCGATTCGGGTCTCCTCCGAGTGGGCGCTGCCTGCGGGGCATCGCGCAGCGGTGCGAAGTTGTGTCATCTTGGCCCACGGGGCCGGAAGCGACATGCACGACCCGTTGCTCAGCTTCGTGCACCGTACCCTGGCGGAACACGGGATCCCCGCGGTCAAGTTCAACTTTCCGTATAAGGAGTTGGGGCGCAAGGCCCCCGATCCGATGCCCCGACTGGAGGCTACATGGCGCGCGGTGCTGCGCGAGGTACGCAATGATGCGCGCATCGGGCCGACCCGTATGGTGATCGGCGGTAGGAGCATGGGGGGCAGGGTAGCATCGCACATCGCGGCGCAGGGAGATGGCGGCGACGCCTTGCTGTTTCTCGGCTATCCCTTGCATCCGGCGGGTAAGCCGGAACAAATGCGTGCGGAGCACCTGCCGCGGCTGCGCTGCCCGCTGCTCTTCGTCCAGGGCACTCGCGACGCGCTTTGCGACATGGCCCGCCTGGACGCTGTATTGGCAACCTTGCGTTCCGGCTTCCGTCTGCACCGAGTCGAAGGCGGAGACCATGCGTTCCGTGTCCTGCGGCGCTTGCGAAGGGACGAGAATGAGGTTTGGGGCGAGATCGCAAGCGTGGTCGTGGGTTGGGTCCGCAGCCTCGACCGCCCCGCCTGAGCCGAGCGCTATGTTCCTTGGGCCGTGTCGCCGTCGGCTGCGGGAACGGTGAACCAGAAGCTTGCGCCCGGCCTCGACAGGGAGTTCAACCCCACCTCCCCTTGCATGGCCTGCACCAGGCTTCTTACGATGGAGAGCCCCAAACCGGTGCCGCCCATATCGCGGGAACGCCCGACATCGACCCGGTAGAATCGCTCGAAGATCCGCTCCCGGTGCTCTGCTGCGATGCCCGGTCCAGTGTCGAACACCTCCACGCGGATCATGCCGTTGCGACGCTGCGCCTGCACGCCGATACGGCCTCCCTGCGGAGTGTATTTCAGCGCATTGTCCAGCAGGTTGAACAGCACTTGGTCGAGCGCCTTTTCGTCTGCCTGGGCGGCGATATTCGGCGCGATGTCGACGTCCATCTGCAGGTCTTTGTCTTTGGCAACCGCCGCGAGGGCTTCCACGGTTCGCTGCACCGCGGGCGCGATCGGAATCCGAACCAGTTGCATGCGGAACTCCCTTGCGTCGAGACGCGACAGATCCAATAGATCCGACACGATGCGTGCCAAGCGCTCGCTGATGCGATGCAGGGTCTCGAGCATCCTTTTGCTGATTTGCGGGTTGTCCCAGCCGCTGTCGAGCAGCGTTTCGGCATTGGCCCGAATGACGCTGACCGGTGTGCGCAGCTCGTGCGATGCATTGGCGACAAACTCCCGCAAGAACCTTTCCATGCTGCGGATCTCCGTGATGTCGTGCATGACCACGACACAGCCTCCACTCATCCTTAGTGGTGCCGCGCGTGCCAGGATGGAGCGCAGGGACGGCGCAGCCAACTCGAATTCGCTCGAAACGACCGCGCCTTTCAGGGCGGCGACCGCAACCTGTTCCAGGGAGCTCAGGCCGGTGACCTGAGACAGGCTCTGGCCCAATGGGGCCTGCCGCAAGTCAAGCAGGTCGAGAGCCGCCTGATTGACGAGGGTGATTCTCCGCTGTTCGTCGAGGGCGAAAAGGGCCTCGCTCATGCAGCCGAGGATTGCCTGTGATCGGTCTCTCTCCTCGGCCAGATTGCTCATCTGGCGCTCGAGGGCTTCCGATAGGTGCTGGAAGGACCCGGCGAGCCCCTGGATGTCGTCCGGTTTGGGCGCGCCGGGCAGTTCGGCATGCTGCGAGATCGCCCGGGCGTGCGCGAGCAGCGAGCGCAAGGCGCGGGTCAGCCAGTGGGAGGCGAGTCCGCTCATGAAAACCGCGACGACCAGGCCGAGTATCCCCGCGAACAGCAGGTGCAGGCGCAGCTCCCGGACCACCTGTTCTACGTGCTCCAGGGCCATGGCGGTGCGCACGGTGCCATGCGGTGACGGTCGACCGTAGGGCACCGCAACATAGAGCATGTCGGTGCCCAGGGTAGTGCTGTAACGCCGGTTGACACCGATCCCCTGATCCAAGGCCGCCACCACCTCCGGGCGCTGGCCGTGGTTCTCGACCTCGGCGACCTGGGTCCGACTGAGCTCCGAGTCACCGATGACACGCCCATCCCGCGCGATGATGGTGATCCGGCTCTCCGTTGAGGTGCCGAGTCGATCAGCGATCGGGTCCGCCTGATCAATCCGGGTCTCGTCGGTCAATTCGAGCAGAGTGCGCGCGCTTTCTGCGTAGTGCAGCAGCTCGGACTCGATGCGCGACTCGAGCCAGGTGCGTAGCTGGTGTTCGAGATAGAGCCCGACCGCGAGCCCAACGGATAGGACCAGGAGCAGGGAAACGAAGAACAGTTTTTCGCGGACGCCGAAGGTCGCTCGGTGCTCCCTCCCCGGCCGCCGGGCAGCGCTCGGTGTCCTCAAGGCAGACACTTGCCCGGATTCAGTATGTGATTGGGATCGAACTGGTCGCGGATCGCTCGCATAAGCTGCAAGGTCGCCGGTTCGATCTCACGCGCTACGAAATCGCGTTTTTCGAGACCGACCCCGTGTTCGCCGGAGAGTGTACCGCCAAGAGCCAGCACCAGGTCGAACACGGCGCTCAGACAGGTTTGCGCGCTCGCAACCTGCTGCGGATCGTCGGGATCGAGCAACAGGTTGACGTGGATGTTGCCATTGCCGGCGTGGCCAAAATTGACGATGCGTATCGCGTGTTCCCGGGACAAGCGATCCAAACCCCCAATCAGCTCGGGCATGCGCGAGACAGGTACCACCACGTCCTCGTTGATCTTCTTTGGGGCAACGTTGCGCAGCGCGGGAGACAGGGCCTTGCGTGTCCGCCACAGGGCTGCGGTCTCCGCCTCGTCGCTGGCCATCCGCAGGTCGAGCAGCCCCTGAACACGGGCCGCGTCCGAGACGGCGGCGGCGATCTCCTGCATGCACTCCTCTGCCCCGTCGACCTCGATCATCAGCAGGGCTCGTGCCTGCGGGTCAAGGTCGAGGGCAGCGAAGCTTCTCACCATGGCGATGGCGGATGCGTCCATGAATTCCAGCGCGCATGGGGTCAGCGGCTGCGCCATGATCGCGGCTACTGCTTCTGCAGCCGAGTGGATGTCGCTGTAGCTGGCGCGCAGGGTGCGCTTGCCCTGGGCGACCGGGGTGAGCTTCAGGGTGGCCTCGGTGATGACCGCCAGGGTCCCTTCGCTGCCGATGATCAAGCGCGTCAAGTCGTATCCGACTACGCCCTTGGTCGTGTTGACCCCGGTATGGATCGGTATGCCCAGCCCGGTGACGGCGCTGAGACCCAGGGTGTTTTCCCGCGGGGTGCCGTATTTCACCGCGCGCGGTCCGGCCGAGTTGTAGGCTAGATTACCGCCGATAGTGCACACTGCGGCGCTGGTCGGATCCGGCGGCCAGAAGAAGCCGTGGTGGCTGAGGGCGTCCTGCAGATCCTGGTTGGCTACACCTGGCTCTACCCGTGCCAAGCGATTCGCCGGGTCGATCGCCAGGATGCGGTTCATGCGCTCCAGCGAGAGCACAATCCCCCCAGAGTCCGGTACGCTGGCGCCTGTTGTGCCGGTGCCTCGGCCGCGGGCGGTGAGCGGGAGCTGCGACTCGTTGCATAGGGCCACGACTGCCCGGACCTGCTCGGCCGTGGTCGTGAACACAACGGCCCGCGGCAGGGTCTGCCGCCGGCTGTTGTCGTAGCCGTAGACCCAGCAATCCGCCGCATCCGTAAGCACGCCGTTCTCGCCTACTGCCGCGCGCAAACGCCTCAGCAGTGGGGCCGGCAGGGGATTAGGGTGCGGCGACGTATTCAAAGACGCGGACTACCTTCTTCACACCGCCGGTCGTGCGGACCCTGGCCACCGCGGCTTCCGCTTCGGCTTGCGTTACCAGTCCCAGCAGGTAGACGACCTCGTTGCTGGTTACTACCTTGATCCGCGTGGCGTCGAACCCTGGCAGGTCTACCTGGAAAAGGTTGGCCTTTACCTTGGCGGTGAGGTAGGTGTCCTCGGTGCGCTGCGACAGGCTGGCGACCGGGGCGATCTCAACCTCGTTGACAACCCGGCGGACCGCTTCGATGCGGCTCACCAGCTGCGCGAAGCGCCGGCTCATCTCCGCCGTCTGCGCCTCTCCGGTCAACAGCACCACCCCGTTGTAGCTGGTTATACTGATGTCGCTATGCTGGGATATCTCGCTGTGGTCGGTGAATAGCTGCATTGCCTTCAGCTCGATGGTTTGGTCGTCGAGGATAACGCCACTGCTGCGCCTGTCGTGCGCCACCGAAGCCCCGGTCGCCGCGCCACCGACTATCGCCGCAGGGCATCCGGTAAGCAGGGGGGTGGTACAGCTCAATGCCAACACAAGAAAGAATAGTCGATTCACCGAGACTCTCCTTGGCACCTAGGGTGATTGGGTATTGCTGCCCAGCAGCTGCTCGTCCACCAGGTCGCACAGGCAGTGGATCGTCAACAGATGGACTTCTTGTATGCGCGCCGTCGATTCTGCGGGCGCCCGGATCTCGATATCGGTTTCCCGCAGGATGCCGGACAAGCGCCCTCCATCGCGGCCCGCGAGGGCGATCACGAACATCTCTCGCTCGTGCGCAGTTTCCACGGCGCGCAGGACGTTCTCCGAGTTGCCGCTGGTCGAGATGGCCAACAGGAGGTCACCCGGCTGACCCAGGGCAGTGATTTGTTTGGCAAAG
>JAHEIA010000193.1 GCA_024639625.1 Chromatiales bacterium | reverse complement strand
GTGGTAAAGATAAACTACTTTATCATAAATCGCTGTGTGCATGAACCGATATATGCAAAGCGATGATTCGGTTTCATGCAGGGGTGACCGACCGCTTGACCCTATCCTGGCATCCACCCCGGGTCTTGGCTGCCTGTGATTCACCATTGACCGAATATCGATCCATCAATCAAGGGAAATGACAAAATGGCAGATAGTAGAGTGACAGTCGGAGTTGAGCGAGGAGATCGTTTCGAGATTGAGGTGGACGGTGATAATCTCATCGCCTTTCAGGGTGAGACCATTGCCGCCGCCCTGGTCGCCGCGGGGAAAATGATATTTCGGCGGACGACCAAAAAAGGTGAGTCGCGCGGCATGTATTGCGGGATTGGCGTGTGTCATGAATGCAGAATGATCGTCAACGGCAAAGCCAACACGCGCGTTTGTCAGACACTGGCTACCCCCGGCTGCTGCGTTCAGACGCAGGAAGCCGCTGGAAATGTGGAGATCGATTATTGAAGCAGACTGATATTCTCATAATCGGGGCCGGACCGGCCGGCATGGCTGCCGCCATCGAGGCGGCTCGGGCGGGTGCGACCATCACGGTGCTCGATGAAAACACCAACTCGGGGGGCCAGATTTTCCGGCAGTTTCACGATAGCTTCCAGGTTCTGCAGGCAAAAAACCTTGGGCCCGACTACGCGAGGGGACAGTCGCTGATCAATAAGTTCAATGTCCATTCCAATTCGATAACATGTATGTACGACGCGCAGGTATGGGGCATTTTCGAAGACCGGGAGGTGGCGTGTTTTCAAGGGCAGGAATCGTTCAGCATACGCTTCAAGAAGCTGATCATCACCGCCGGTGCCTACGATCGGCCCGTGCCTTTCCCCGGCTGGACCTTGCCGGGCGTGTTTACGGCTGGCGGCGCACAGCGCCTGGTCAAGAATCAGCGGGTTCTCCCGGGTAAAAAAATACTGTTGGCCGGCACCGGCCCATTACAATTGGCCCTTGCCAGCCAGATCAGCAAGGCACGCGGTCAAGTAGCGGCCATCGCTGAAGCGGGCAATGTTGAAAATTGGGCGAAACTCATACGGGCCATGGTCGGTCAATGGGAACTGATCGGGGACGCCTGTCGATATCTGTTCAATGTTCAAAAGTCACGTATACCAATCTTGAGACGCCATATCATCCTGGAGGCGCGCGGGGACGGGCGCGTTGAGGAAGCAATCCTGGCCGAAGTGGATCGGCAATGGCGGCCCAAACCCGGCACCGAAAAAACCTTCAAGGTGGATACTATCTGCTCTGGATATGGCTTCATCCCGTCTGCGGAGATGACGCTTCTGGCCGGTTGCGCGCACACCTACGATCCGCAGCTTGGCGGTTGGATCCCCGTACGCACCCCGGAGATGAGAACCAGTCGGATCGATATCTATGCTGCCGGCGACTGCACGGGTGTTGCTGGCAGCAAGGTGGCCATGGCGGAGGGACGCATCGCCGGAGCTTTCGCGGCCGCTGCGCTGGGGTGTTTATCCGACACTGAGGCGGAGCGCCGCACGCGGGAATGCAGACAAAACCTGGTTTCGCTGAACCGGCTGCGCGCTGTTCTCGATGGCATATCCGCCCCTAAGCCGGGGCTTTATGAGTTGGCCGACGCTCAGACGATCCTGTGCCGCTGCATGGAGATCACCCTGCAGGATTTGAAAGCGTTCATGCGGGAGTACTCGGGTGACATAAACGAAGTCAAACGCATGACCAGCATCGGTATGGGCCCCTGCCAGGGCCGCATCTGCGGACAGGTCATTCAGGAGATTGTGGCCCGGGAAAAGGGCCTGCCATCGGATGCTATAAGGTTTCTCTCTCCGAGACCGCCGATCAAAAACATTCCACTGGCCGCACTGGCCAACCATTCCTGAAGATTCGATCCTGGCTGTCGGGCCTGAGGTCGCCGCCTTTGGCGGAATCCCCCACCACCCAGTCATGCGGGGCAGGCGGTAGGTCAGCGGGGATTGATGCAGGCGACGAAGCGACCTTCCCCCTTCTCTTCGAGCTGTGGCCGCACCGTTTTGCACTCCGGCAGGGCGGCTGAGCAGCGGGGGTGAAAATGGCAACCCGGTGGCGGGTTCATCACGCTAGGCACCTCTCCTTCCAAGATGCTGAGTACCTGCTTGCCGCTGGGGTCGGGCACGGGTATGGCCGACATCAGGGCAAAGGTGTAGTGGTGCAGGGGATGCTCAAACAAACTGTCCACATCGGAGAGTTCCACGATTCTGCCCAGATACATCACGGCCACGCGCGTGCTGATAAAGCGGACGGAGCTGAGATCGTGTGAAATATAGAGGTAGGTCAATCCCAGTTTTTCCTGCAGTTCCAGCAGAAGGTTCAAAATCGTTGCCCGAACAGACACATCGAGGGAAGAAACCGGCTCGTCCAGAATCAGGAACTGGGGGTCCACCGCCAAGGCCCGGGCAATACCGACCCGCTGGCGCTGCCCGCCGCTGAACTCATGAGGATAGCGCCAGGCATGGTATTCCTCTAGCCCCACCAGTTCGAGCAGTTCAAGCATCCGGTTGTGCCATTCGGACTGCGGTAGATGCTGGTGAATACGAAAGGGCTCATTGAGGGTCTCCTCAATGCTCCACCGGGGGTTGAGGGAGAGGTATGGATCCTGAAAGACGTACTGCAGATGCCGACGAATCTCTAAAATCTTTGCTTTCTGCCGGGCGTTTCGGAACTGTTCCAGGATGTTCGTGTCTTCGAAATAGACGCTTCCGGAGGTCGACGGGGTCAGAAAGAGCATGGTTCTGGCGGTGGTCGATTTGCCGCATCCGCTTTCTCCCACTAAGCCTAGCGTCTCTCCCCGCAGGATACTGAAGGAGATATCATTGACGGCCCTGATTTCAGCCACCTGGGCGGTGCGAAAAATCCCCCTGCGCAGCACCGGAAAGATTTTAACCAGATTTTCTACACGAATAATATCTTTTGTCATCATCTTTTCCAAATTCTGTTTTTATCGGTTCGACCCGGGTTTCAGCGTTTCAGACAACTGACGACATGCCCCTCCTCCACCGTTTTCAACTCTGGCTGTGTGCGACTGCACTCTCCATTGGCCTCGACGCAACGGGGGTGAAACCGGCAGCCTGTAGGTGGGTGGATCAGGTTGGGAATTCGTCCGGGCACAACAGTCAGGCGTTTGCTCTGTATATTGGTATAACTCTTGTCGACCCTGGGTATGGTTGAGAGCAGTGCTCTGGTATACGGATGCTGGGGATTGTTGAATATGCGCTCAGCGGTTGCGGTTTCACAGATGCGCCCCGCGTACATGACGGTGATCCGATCGGCCATATTGGCAACGACGCCGAGGTCGTGGGTGACCAGAATCATGGCCATATTGAACCGCGTCTTGAGATCGGAAAGCAGCTCGAGAATCTGGGCCTGAATGGTCACATCAAGGTTGGTAGTCGGCTCGTCAGCCAACACCAGCAGCGGTTTGCACAGCAATGCCCGGGCGATGCACACCCGCTGTTTCATCCCCCCACTCAGCTCGTGGGGGAATTGCTTCAACCTGCTGGCGGGGTCGGTGATGCCGACGAGGTTGAGCATTTCCGTGACCCGATCGTTGGCTTCCCCCCGATTGATCTTTTCGTGCCACATCATTATTTCGCCCAACTGCTGACCGATCGTGTATATGGGGTTGAGAGAGAAGGCGGGGTTTTGAAAGATCATGGCGATCCGCTTGCCCCGTATCCGGATCATCTCCGCTTCGCTTTTGTCGATAAGATCATCGTTCTCGAAACGAATATGCCCCCCCAGTATCTTTCCCGGTCGGGGAACGAGTTTCAGCAGCGCCAGGGAGGAGATGGTTTTGCCGCTGCCCGATTCGCCGACCAGCCCCAATGTCTCGCCGGACTCCAGCCCGAATTCCACCCCGTCGATGGCCTGAACGACGCCCGCGCCCGTGAAAAAATGAATCTTCAATCCGGAAACATCCAACAACGCTTGGGACTGTTGATTGTGGTGAGCCATATCTATTCCTTCAGTCTTGGGTTGAACGCATCCGTCATGCCGTCGGCCAGTAAATTGAACCCTAGTACGGTGATGAAAATGGCCATACCTGGGGCGATGGACGCCCACGGAGAGATCTTCAGATGCTCGTAGTTGAAATAGAGAAGCTGGCCCCAGCTGACCGACTTGGGGTCACCGAACCCCAGAAAGCTGATCATGGCTTCCAGCAGAATGGACTGGCCAACCCCCAGAGCGATGATCACCACCAGCGACGGAAGGGCATTAGGCAGGATGTGACGGAAAATGATGTTCAGGGTTCCCGCCCCCAGGCACCGCGCCGCCTCTACGAACTCCATCTCCTTCAGGCGCAGAAATTCGGCACGGGCGATACGGGCAATGGGCGGCCACCCGAATACCCCCAGGATCACGATGATGGCGATGAGGTTGAGATGGGGGATGCGTTCCAGCACCGTTCCAACCACCACGATCCCGAAGATGCGCACCATCACCAGAATCACGACAAACACCGGTATAACCAGGAAAAACTCGGTGAAGCGCATGAGTAGTTCGTCCGCCATGCCTCCGGTGAACCCGCTGAGTCCTCCCATGAGGATACCGAAGACAGCGGCCACAACCATGGAGCCCAGCCCTACGAACAGTGCAGTGCGTGCGCCGTAGATCACCCGAGAGGCAACGTCGTAACCCATGCGATCCGTACCTAGTAGATTCTTCCAGGTGGGGGGCGACTTGGAGCGGAACTCAAGCATGGCCGACTGGTCGTTGGGCTCATACGGCGAAATCCAAGGGCCCACCATGGCGAAGAACAGGACGATCAGCACCAGCACCAGGCCGAAGACCCCTGTCTTGTTTCGTTTGAATCGCTGCCAGGCCAGACGCCACATGCCGGGCCCGCGTGTTTTACGAACGGTTTCGGAACCTTTCGAAATCGGGATATTTTTTTCCTCTTGATGTGTCATTTTCCTATTCCAGTCTGATGCGTGGATCGATGAAAACGTATGCGATATCGGTAAACAGGTTGGCCAAGACCAGCATGAGGGTAATGATGAGCGTGATGCCCATGATGACTGGGTAGTCCAACTGCTGGATGGCCGTAATATAGAGAAATCCCAGTCCCGGCCAAGTAAAAACCGTCTCGGTGACCGGTGCCGTGCCCAGCATCAGGCCGAAGAGGATGGCCAGATAGGTGAGCGCCGGAATGATCGCGTTTTTCAGGGCGTGCCCATAAACCACACGACGGTTCGGTAGCCCACTGGCACGCGCTGCGATGATAAAATCCTGCCGCAGGACATCCACCATACTCGATCGAATCAACAGTGTCAGGGTGGCGGTATTGAAATAGGCCAGCATCATCACCGGCAGGGTCATGTGCCACAGGGAATCGAGCAAGAGGCTCCCCATAAGCGGGGAGCGAGTGGAATAGGCGCCGTAGCTGGGAAAGATCCCCAGCCAGTATGAGAAAATCAGAATCAGCAGTATCCCTGTGAAAAATCCGGGCATGGACCGTCCCAGCAGCGCTGTCCCCATCACGCCGAAATCGGTTTTGGTATACTGCCGTGTGGAAGCGATGGATGCGAAAAGGATGGCCAGAAGCAGGGAGATCAGAATTGACGGCACCTGTATTTTCACGGTTTCCCAGCCCCAGTTGACCAGCATACTCCCCACCGGCTGGTTGTAGATGATGCTCGTCCCGAAGTCCAGCTGGACCACATTCCACAACCATAAAGTATACTGCTCCGTGAGGCTGCGGTCCAGGTGGTAGTAGCTTTTGATGTTGTCGATGACCTCCTGAGTAATCCCAGGGCGTTCGGCCATGAGGATATCAATGGGGTCGCCGATGGCGTTGATCATGAAAAAGATCATGATGGTCACGCCCAAGATCAAAAACACCATAAAAATCAGTCGCCGTATGATAAAACGTAGTATGCCCATATGATTTTCACTTTTTTTTTAATTGCTGTGGTCCATCACCATCCGACCGCCCTGTAAATCGATTGACGTGGCTTGACGGCATCAGGCAAACCGTTCGTTTCGGTAAGCATCCAACGCCACATTGGTTTCTCCCTGCAGGATCAGATCGGTAAAGATTTTTGCCGTTACAGGCGCTAATGTAAATCCGCTGTGTCCGACGGCGATGTAGAAATCGGACACCTCCGGCACCTTCTGGTAAACGGGGTGACGGTCGGGCGTCATGGGGCGCAGCCCGGCCGTGCATCGGATCACCTGCGCCCGTTCGAGCACCGGAAGGATGCGAATCGCCTCACGGGCGAGTTTGGACAGGATCTCCGGTGTCACCGCCGAATTTTCGCCCACATCTTCGTTGCTGGCGCCGATGAGTACCTGACCGTCCTCGTATTGTTTGAATGGTCCCACCGCCCGGTTGAGGATGCGCGGAAGGGGCTCGGTGATAATGATTTGGCTGCGCTCGGGAAAGACGG
>JAHEIA010000192.1 GCA_024639625.1 Chromatiales bacterium | reverse complement strand
GTATGCGCAGCCGCGTGCTTGCGTGCGTTTGCCAGCGCCTCCTGTACGATACGCAACACCTGCAACTCTTCGTTGGCACTCAGATCGACCTCGCGACAATCGCGCTGGAAAAATGCCGCGACCCCGGTTTCCCGCCGGAACCGCTCTACCTGTCTTTCCAGACCCGCGAAAAGACCCCGCTGATCCACCGGTGCGCGGAAACTGGTCAACAGTTCGCGCAATTCCGTATGAGCCTCGTCCAGACCATTGCGGATGCGCTCCACTTCACCACGTCCGCGGTCCGCCAGGCCCTCTTGCTCTACGGTTTCCTGCAGCATGCGAACCTGAAACCTCAGGCTTGCCAACGTTTGGGCCAAGGAATCGTGCAGCTCATGCGCCAGATTCGTGCGCTCCTCGATAATTGACAGCCGCCGCGCCTCGGCATCGGATCGCTGCTTGGCGACGGCCATTCCCAGATGGCTGCCGATGGTAGCCAGGAGTTCGAGTATGTCCTCCCGTTTGGCGATACCCGGTTTGCGGACAAATATTTCGTACACCCCGAGCACGTCGCCATGATACTTCAATGGAACAGCGACCTTGTGCATCTCATCACGCCCGAACATCTGCCGCCCGTTGATCCGTGAGCACGCAAGCGCATCGTATTCGCAGAGTATGTCGCCCGGCGCCAGCGCCTTGCCGCACTGGCAGAGCCTCACCGGTAGCAACTGCTCTTCACGCAACAACTCGCCGGTCAGATCGATGCTGCCGACCAGACGCATACCGCCGCGAGTCGAAACCAGGCGCACCGTTGCAGCACTCCCGCCGACCATCTCTTTCAGGATGCGCAGAAACCGCAGCAACAGGGTATCGAGAGTGCGCGCCTGGTTGATGCTCGCCGCGACGTCGTACAATATCTTCAGCGACGCCGTCTTCTGCGCCAGGCGCGTCGTCTGCCGCGCCACGCGACTGTCCATGTCTTCATAAAGATCGCTCAGCTCTTCGCTCAAGCTGTCGATATCCTTGGCCATATCGACCAGAACCCCACTCTTCGCCGGCTCCAGGCTGGCGCCGGGTTTGCCTTGGCAAACCTGGGCAACCGAATCCTCGAGCATGCTCAACGGCTTGAGCAGTTGTCCCCGCAGGCGCACGGCTACCAGCGCCGCCACGCCCGCCTGTAGCAGAACTGCCGCCAACAGCAGCCCAGCATGGGCGCCGGCAGGCCATTGACGGTAGACCACGAAAGCGAGCCAAACAGCGAGCAGCGCGCTGAGCGCCAATAGGGCTAGCGGCCAGATCAAGCGCGCTGCTAGCAAAATGCGCAAGACCGGATACCCGCGCAGTGACGCCGCGAACCCGTTGGGCGCGGATTCGGCATCGCGGGACGACTGCTGATCAGCCGTTGCCGCCACGCATCCTCGTCTCTCGCCGCCTGGCTTGCGCCGGGACGATCGTCCGCGGGCCCCGCCGCAGCCAATACGCCGTAACGCCGCCCGCCCGGGCTTGCGCGCCGCTTACCGCATGCCGGGTCACGCGGCCACCTCCCCCAATGGCGGGCGATCCTGCTGCTGCAGCTGCCACATGTGCTGGTAGCGCCCACTCTGCTCGAGCAGTTCCCGGTGTGTCCCCTGCTCGACGATGCGGCCCGACTCCATGACCAGGATGCGGTCGGCGTCGACCACGGTCGACAAGCGATGAGCAATGACGAGAGTCGTGTGATCTTGTGCGACTTCGCGCAGTGTCTCCTGGATTGCCTGCTCGGTCTTACTGTCCAGCGATGAGGTGGCCTCATCGAAGAGCAAGATGCGGGGTCGCTTGAGGATTGCTCGGGCAATCGCGATCCGCTGCTTTTCCCCACCCGAAAGCTTCAGCCCTCGTTCGCCGACCAGGGTCTCGTACCCCTGGGGCAGTGACGCGACAAAATCATGGATGTGGGCCAGGCGGGCGGCCGCCTCCACCTCCTGCCGCGAAGCGTCCGGACGCCCGTAGAGGATGTTGTAGTGGATGCTCTCGTTGAACAACACCGCGTCCTGGGGCACTACGCCGATAGCGGCGCGTAGACTATCCTGTGTCAGAGCCCGGATGTCCTGCCCATCGATGCTGATCCGCCCCGCGGTCACGTCGTAGAAGCGGAACAAGAGCCGCGCCAAGGTCGACTTGCCCGCGCCACTATGCCCCACCACCGCCACCTTTTGTCCCGTCCCGACCCGGAAGTCGACGTCGAACAGAATCGGCCGGTCTTCCTGATAGGAAAAATCCACATGGCGAAATTCGACTTCACCTCCTGCCAGACGGAGTCTCTCGGCAGCTTCGCAATCTTCGACCTCCGGTTGGCGCTCCAGAAGGTTGAAGATCAGATCCATATCCGCCAACGAATATTTGATCTGGCGATAGACGATGCCGAGGAAATTCAGAGGAATAAATAGCTGCAGCAGAAATGCATTCACGAGAACCAGGTCACCGATGGTCATGCTGCCCGTCACGACACCCTGAGCGGCGTAAAACATGATCACCGTAACCCCACAGGCGATTATCGCCCCTTGACCAAAGTTCAGAAGGGACATCGAGCTTTGGGTCTTCACCGCAGCGCTCTCCCACTCTTCCAAGGTCGCGTCGAAGCGTCGCAGTTCAAGCCCCTCATTGCCGAAATACTTGACCGTCTCGTAGTTGATCAGGCTGTCGAATGCCTGGCTATTGGCGCGCGAATCCAATCGGTTCATGGTGTGACGAAACTCCATCCTCCATTCCGTAATCAGGAACGTGAAGACGACATACACGAGCACCGTGGCGAAGGTCACCAAGGCGAAGACCGCCGCGTACTGGGTCAAAAGCACGACCGCCACAAGACCAAACTCGACGATAATCGGCAGGATGCTGAACACCATGTAGTTGAGAATGGAGCTAACCGACCGGGTGCCGCGTTCCAGATCGCGGCTTATCGCTCCCGTGCGCCGCTCCAGATGAAACCGTAACGAGAGCTTATGCAGATGCTGCATTACCTCGGTAGAAAGCCGGCGCATGGCATGGTAGCGCACGCGAGCGAAGACCACG
Source organism: Chromatiales bacterium (assembly GCA_024639625.1). Taxonomy (GTDB): domain Bacteria; phylum Pseudomonadota; class Gammaproteobacteria; order Chromatiales; family Chromatiaceae; genus JAHEIA01. The sequence goes on along the minus strand of JAHEIA010000192.1, from coordinate 3,426 downwards.
TCGCGCAACTCGTTGAACAAAGAGCTGCTTAGCTTCAAGACCCCGTAGGCCAACAACAAGGCCACGGGCAAGGCCAGCATCAGTTGCTGCTCGGATTCCAGCAGATCAACGATATGCTTAAGAACGATCGGGATGCCAACGTTGGCGACCTTGGCCAGCACTAAACAAACCAGCGCGAGGAACGCTCGGCCACGGTATTCCCAAAGGAACGGCAGCATATCGCGCAGACGGCGCCAGTCCCTGCGTTCCACATTCAGGCCGTCTTCGGGTGGTATGTAGCGATGCATGTTACCATTAGCTGTCAGCCGCACTGGGCTAGTGGATTGTAGCGGAATTCCCGGTCCGCGGGGACCAAGTCCCTAGGCCGCATACTGTTTTTCCGCTACGGTTTGCTCTGCCGCAGCCATCCACAGCCAAGTTTTCGATTGCCCGGAGACAGCGAACCGATGACGCAAGACTGCAGCTACAATGAACTCTATCCCGCACAAGTACTGGACGACAGCATGGAGCCCGAGTTTCCGAATCAATGTGTGGTCGTGATCGAGCCGTCAGAGGTCTGTGCCGACGGGGCCTACGTCTTCGCTGAAGTGGACGGGGTGCGGTGGTTCCGCCAATACGTCCAAGACGCCGACGGCACGCAACGGCTGGTAGCGCTCAACGACCTGTATCCGGAGATCGATCTCAGCGGTCTGCAATTCAAGATCCTGGGCGTAATCGTGCAGCGCAACATCCGGCGCAAGATCAAGCACTACAACCCATACCGGCCCGTCGTGGCGGAGCCCCATGCCGCCACGGAGCAAACGCAGTAGGCAATGCTGGGTCGGCGTATCACAGGCGGCTCTTCACCTCCCGCCAGAGCTCCTGGTAGGCGAGTGCTGCCGGGCTGCGTGCGGCGAAATGGCCTACGGGAGAACGATGGATGCCCATTTTTTCCACGTCGCTGGCATAGGGTATGCGGGCGGCGAGCAGTTCGCTGCATTCGCGCGGCAACTGCTCCAGGATCTCTCGATGCATGCGCTTGCGGCGATCCACCATGGAGAAGAACGGCATCAATGCGAGATGCCGCAGACCATGGCCGTCGAGGAACTCCAACAGTTGCGAAAAGGTGCGCAGCGACAAGGTCGTGGGGATAACCGGAAGCAACAGGGCATCGGCAGCACGAAAGATGTTTTCCGAGACCAACGAGATGCTGGGGGGACAGTCTAGGATCAAGCAGTCGTAGGCCTCGGACAGCGGGCGCAGCAAGCGCAGCAACTGTTTGGTCGGCTTCTTGGCGTCTCCGAGCAACAGATCCATGTTTCGGTAGGAAAAATCTGCCGGCAATAAGTCCAGGAGATCGAAGTCCGTCCCCTTCACCAGAGCATCCAGCTCGCGTTTGCCGCGCAGCATCTTTTGGCTGCCACCCTTGACCTTGGGCTTGATGCGGAAATAGTAGGTCGCGGCCCCTTGCGGATCGAGATCCCAGATCAGTGTGCGCCATCCCTGTTGCGCCGCGAGGAACCCGAGATTTACTGCCGCCGCCGTCTTCCCGACCCCGCCCTTGATGTTATAGACACCAAGAATCCTCATGCTGCGTGCTTCTCCCTGGCGGGGCGTGCGAAGAGCGAGCGAAACACCCGCCGGTTGTCCGCCGTCGCAAAGGCGGCGAAGGTCGTGGCAAATTCGCTCCGCACCTGCCGCTGGCGTCGCAACAGGCCGTCCACCAGCATACCCATGGTGACGAGGGTATCGGCGTTTGCTCTCTGTTCCTGCAGCATCAGCCGCGCGAACTTACGCAGTTTATCCGCCTGCACCTCCAGGTCCTGGAAGCTGCCCAGGTTATCCAGCAGAACCTTGATCTCGCGCACTAGCGGGCCTACGGTCCGCTTGGGATAGAGGTGCTGAAAGAACTCGATCAAATAACGCAGCTTCTTGCAGTTTTTGCGCAACTCGTGCAAGGCCTGTGCCGGGGTCTCCGGGACTATCACCTGGCCTTCTTTCAGCACCCGTTTGTAGATCCGATAGATCCGTTCGCTCGCCACCTCGCGGATCGGGCGCGCAGCGTTCGGTGGCGGAACCTCGGATAGGTCCTGCATCTGCAGAAACTCTCGCCACTCCTTGAGGATCTTTCGCAGATGCGGCGACGCAAGTCGCTTCGCAAGCAACCGTTGTTCGGCCCGCTGGTGCTCGAGCAGGAAATCCTGCAAGGGCTCCAGATCGGCGCGCACGCGTTCCGGCAGGCTGGCCCGATAAGCGGGGAAACCGAGAAGATACACATCCATATCGCGGGTCGGACCGGTGATCTGCCCGATCCAGCCGAATGCGTCACGGAACTTCCGCGTCGCCGCCTCGGGAAACACTCCCTTGATCTGGCTCAGGGCGGAACGGGTGCGTCGGGTAGCGACCCGCAGATCGTGCAGAAACTCGGAGTCGATATCGGCGCGCGCTCCCGCCACATTGGCCTCTAGGGTATCGAGCAGTTGAAGGTGGATCTCTCGCAGAGAAGCGTCTGTGCGCGTGCCGGGCGAGAACTGGAATCGCAGTTTGGTACTGTAGCCTCCTGCCGCGACACCGATACCTGCGAGGGCCGCCGGCAGCAGCGGCTCCGGTACCGGCTGCAGGCCCATCTCGCCAAGCAGTTCGTTGCACAGCCCCGTCTTCGCCTCATCGTAGCCCTTGATCGCCAGCAAGCGAACGCGGGGCGGCAATGGTCGAGATCTCCTGCTTCCGGGTTCCCGACAGGTGCTCGACTCAAGCACCACCCTCACCACGGTCTTCTCGTCCTCGTTGAACAGGCGCAGGACGCGCACCCGGCTGTCGGTCCGGACCCGAGGAAGCAGCCTGCGGACCTCCAGTGACTTGGCAATGCGCTCGCGGCAAGGCCCCACGGGAAATTCCCAAGCGAAGCCTGGTAACTCGCGCAAGAACAAAGTCCCGCACACCTCCCCCGTCATTAGCTCGCGCAGCAGCAATCGCGAGACTCCCCGCGACTTCTCCATTTCCAGCCCCAAACCTGCGCCATAGAGCCGCCAGTCGAAGCTGTCGTAATGGATCCGCGTGCAAGCGGATTGGACCTCCGCCGCCAGGTGATGCCTAGAGGCGAGATACCGTTCGACTGAATTCAGATCGGAGTCGTTCGGCACGAGGAATTCAAGGGTCCCGTTAATCATAGAGCAATGGATCGTTGTGGTTGTTTCGTCAACACAGAACCGGCGATGGTAATCCACCGCCGGCGTTTTGTGGAGCCGTGCCGGATAGGCGATTTGGGGAATGCGGCGATAGGCGGTTGCCGTCGGCGAACGGCGGCGCTATACGTCGGCCGCCGGCCCGACGCGATAGGAGGTGCCAAGTTGCTCGCGAATTACTCAATATCTGCAGCGCAACGAAAACCGATGGATCCGTAAACCGCTGCTCCGCTCACCGGGGGTTTCACGTTACGGAACGAAC
>JAHEIA010000191.1 GCA_024639625.1 Chromatiales bacterium | reverse complement strand
TGGCTCGCTTTGGCCGAGGCGCGTTTGCTGGCCGGCGACCAGGCCGGGGCGGCAGCCGCGGGCCAGCGGGCCATTGTCCTCAATCCCACCCTCAAGCGCTATGCCGACAAGCCCTCGACCGGCCTGGGGCCGGATCCCGAGGTGCTGAGCCGCCTCCTGGCCGTCGATGCATTCCGCCGCCTCTGGGATGCACTGCCCGGCGGAGAGGCACAGCAATGAATACTGGGGCTCGCCGCCGTACCCCGAGCCTGTCGGTACAGATCCTGATCGCCTTGGTGCTTGGGGTCGCCGCCGGTCTGTTTTTCGGTGAGCTGATCCAACCTATCTCGCTGCTTGGGGACGTCTTCATCGGTCTATTGCAGATGACCGTGCTGCCTTTCGTGCTGGTGTCTCTGGTGAGCGGGCTCGGTCGCCTATCCTATGCCGAGACCCGCGTGATGGCGTTGAAGGGCGGGGGATTCGTGCTGCTGTTCTGGGTCATCGCCCTCGCCGTGACCCTGCTGTTCACTCTCGCCTTTCCCGACTGGGAGTCCGCCACCTTCTTCAGCACCAGCCTGGTGGAGTCGGCCAGCGATTTCGATCTGGTGGATCTCTATATCCCTTCCAACCCCTTTGCCTCCCTGACCAACAGTGTAGTGCCGGCGATCGTGCTCTTCAGCCTGGCCTTGGGCCTGGCCGTGATCGGGGTGCCCGGCAAGGGCGGCTTCCTGGCGGACCTGGATGTGGTGACCCAGGCGCTCATGAGTATTGCCCAGTTCGTCGCCCGTCTCGCCCCAATCGGCGTGTTCGCTCTGGTGGGCGCTGCAGCGGGCACCTTGGACGTGCACGACCTGGGGCGATTGCAGGTCTATATCGTCACCTACATCGCCGCCGCCCTGCTGCTCAGCCTTTGGATATTACCGGCGATGGTGTCGGTGCTCACTCCCATCCCCTATCGCCGCGTGCTCGCCACCACCCAGGACGCGCTCATCACCGCCTTTGCCACCGGCTCGCTGTTGATCGTGCTGCCGCTGCTCTCCGAGCGCCTCAAAGAGCTGCTCCAGGGCACGGATATGCGCAGCGGAGACACCGACAGCGCGGTGGATCTCGTGGTCCCTATCAACTTCAACCTCCCCAACCTGGGGAAGCTGTTGTCCCTGGCCTTCGTCCCGTTCGCCGGCTGGTTTGCCGGCGCTACCGTGGGTGCCGAGCAGTTTCCCATGTTCCTGATCTCGGGGCTCGTCAGCTTCTTCGGCGAGGTGGTCGTAGCGCTTCCTTTCCTCCTGGACTTGATGCGCATCCCCGCGGACATGTTCCAACTGTTCGTGACGGTGGATGTGTTTACGGGCCGCTTCGGCACACTCCTGGCGGGGGTCCACACCGTGGTGCTGGCCTTGCTCACGGCGGCGGCGGTGAGCGGGAGAGTCCGGCTGCGTTGGGGGGCGCTGGCACGCTACGCGGGCATCTCCCTGATACTCACCCTGGTGCTGTTTCTCGGCCTGAGGTACGTCTTTCAGAATCTGGTGCCGCAGGAATACCTGGGCTATCGGGACCTGGTCGAGATGGATCTGGGTGCCGACCCGGTAGGCGTTAAGGCTACGGAGCTGAAGGCCGTTTCTCCCACCTCCGCCGATGGTGGGCGCATCGAAGCGATCAAGCAGCGGGGAACGCTGCGCGTGGGGTATCGGAAGGACGTGTTGCCCTTCGTGTTCCGCAACGCCCGCGGTCAGATCGTTGGCTTCGACGCCGAGATGGCGCACCAGCTCGCCCGTGATCTGGGGGTGGAGCTGGAGCTGGTCCAGCTCGACAGCAGTGACCAGGACATCGGTGGCTACCTCGACGACGGCCGGATCGATATCCTGATGACCGGTCTCAGCGTGACCCCGGAGGACGCCACCCGGGTTCGCTTTTCCGAGCCCTACATGGACGTCACCTTGGCCTTCGTGGTACCTGATTATCGGCGCAGCGAGTTCAATAGCAGGGAAAAGGTGCAGGCGTTGCAGCGGCCGCGCATCGCGGTCATGGAGCTACCGTATTACATCAATGCCTTGCAGCGCTATCTACCCAACGCGGAGCTAGAGATCCTGGATTCACCGCGCGCGTTTTTCAAGGCCGAGGAAGGGGAGTACGACGCCCTGTTCTACTCCGCAGAGTCGGGCTCGGGATGGACGCTGGTCTACCCCCGTTTCAGCGTCGCCATCCCGCAACCGGACGTGGTAGCCGTTCCCCTGGCCTACGCCCTGCCGCGGGATGCGCGCGAGCTGGGCGATTATGTCGATACCTGGGTTACGCTCAGGCGCAAGACTGGATTCATCGACCGCGCCTACCGCTACTGGATTCTTGGCAAAGGCGCCGAGGGCAAGCAGCCGCGCTGGTCGGTGATCCGGGACGTCCTCGGCTGGGTGGATTGACCCGACGACCTGAGAAGAACAGCTATGCTTGCACGTTGCACATCAATCCTCGCAATTCTCCAAGCGCTCGTCCTGGCCGGCTGCGCCGGTGTGCCGGACGCCGATTCGGTTCGTCATGGACAAATCGCCGACGCATCGACGACGTCGTGCGAGCGAGTCGCCTCAGCTGATCCCGTCAATGACGTCGACGTGGTGTCGCTGCGCCGGGAGGTGGAGGGGGTGGTTGCCGATTTGCAATCCAACCGTGAAGGGGAGGTCTATGCCGCTGCGGTGGAAGGAACCAACCCGGACGACTTGGCCGTCGCCGTCGCGCTGGTCGATGGACGCCGGTTCAGCGTAGGGGAGGCGGAAGCGAGGTTTCCCCTCATGTCGGTTTCGAAGCCGTTTACCTACGCCTTGGCGATCGAGCAGCGCGGCGAAGATTTTATGCTGGACCGGATCGGCGTGAGCGCGACCGGGTTGCCGTACAACGCCGTGGCGGCCGGCGCCGTTCGGCGCACCTCGGAACAGAATCCGATGGTGAATGCCGGTGCCATTGCGACCCACAGCTACATTCAGGGCGCGAGCCCCGGCGAAAAGATCGGTGCCGTGGTCGAGCTGTACTCGCGCATGGCCAACCGGACGCTGGCACCCGAAGAGGCATGGCGCGCGACCCCTCGCTCCCTGACCTATACCCTCGCTTATCAGATGAAGGCCGCCGATCGCTTCGAGGGGGATGTGGACGACGCAACGCAACGCTATCTCGAGTCCAATATCGTCGCCGTGCGTGCCGAAGACCTTGCTCAGATCGGGGCCACCTTCGCTGCCGGCGGGGTGCAACCAATCACCGGCGAGCGCATCCTGAAACAGGAGACTGTCCGCACCGTCCTCTCTGCGATGGTCATAGCGGGAATGTACGAGGATAGCGGGCTCTGGTGGACCCGCGTCGGTGTGCCTGCCAAGAGCGGTGTAAGCGGCGCGATCCTCGCCATCGTCCCGGGCTGGGGCGCTATCGTCGCCTATTCTCCGCGCCTCGATCCCGCCGGCAACAGTGTTCGCGGCGCCATCGTTATTCAGCGGTTGGTGGACCGCTGGCAACTGCACTCGATCGATCGCCTGTTGGCTGACGGATGAGCCGGGGGCTAGGACAAAGGTCAGCTTCGAACCGTACCGGTGTTCGGGGCCTTGGATCGGGTCGAATGACCCCGATCGTCGGCAGTTGCAGGCTACGATCGGTTGAATTACCTATCCTTTCCGGGACCCTCGGACAAAGAACATGACAAATCAACGTTTCAGATCGATCAATAGTCAGCGATGAAAAGACCGACGCCGATCGTGGCGAATGGTTTTCTACGGCATTGCCTGCTTTTGGCGTGCCTGATCGTTGTGTTGGCGTCCGCGGGCTGCGCAGCGGGTTTCGATGCCAAGCCTCTGGACGAGGTGCCTTTTCGCGAACGGGCAGAGACGCAACAGCAGGATGGTCTAAAGACAACCGTTGCGGTTCCCACGCTCGAGGAGGCGAGAGAGATCTACGGCGTCGATCTTTCTCGAAAGGGCATGCAACCGGTTTGGATCGAAGTCAGCAACGAGGGGGAAATTCCGGTTTGGCTGCTTCCCATGGGGCTCGATCCAGCTTTCTTTTCCGCATCGGAGGCGGTATATCCTTTTCTTAAGATGCTGTCGAAGAAGGATGGTCAAGCGCTCGCCGAGCGCGCTCAGGCTCTCCAGTTTCGCAATCCTATTCACCCGAAAAGCACGGGGTCCGGCTTCATCATCGTCAATCGAGACGAAGCCTTCAAGGCAGTCGACATCGATATCATTTCGAGGGAAAAGGCGAACAGCTTCACGTTTATCGTTGTGGACCCGTCTTTCAAGGGGGATTTCACCCTGGTCGATTTTGCCACTTTGTATGAAAGCTCGGACCTGGTTCATCTGGAAGACGAAGAGGCGCTTCGCGAGGCGATCGAGGAGTTGCCCTGCTGCACGACCAACGAGAAAGCCACCGACCAAGGTGACCCGCTGAACCTGGTGCTCATCGGTAACGTCAGCGATATCTTTCCCGCCTTCATCCGCCGCGGCTGGCACGGCACGGAGATCATCTGGTCGAAGGCCGTCCTGCGCACGGTGAAATCGTTCCTGCAGGGCTCCCGCTATCGGTACTCTCCGATCAGCCCCTTGTTCGTCTATGGACGTCAGCAGGATGTCGCTTTGCAGAAGGCGCGGGGAACCATCCATGAACGCAACCACCTCCGTCTGTGGTTGTCGCCGCTGCGCTACCGCGGAAAACTGGTCTGGGTGGGGCAGATCAGCCGGGACATCGGTGTAAAGTTCACCACCAAGTCGCCGACCATCTCGACCCACGTAATCGACCCGGATGTGGACGAGGCGAGACGTTATCTGAGCGAGGATCTGGCGTACTCCCAAGCGATGGCTCGCATCGGTTTCGTAAAAGGGGTGGTCGAAGCGCCCCGCGAAGCGCCCCGGTTCAATCTGGTTGGGGATCCCTATTTCACCGACGGCTTCCGAGCGGTGATGTTCTTCGAGCCGAGACCGTTTTCCCTCGGTGACCTGGATATCATCACCGATTGGGAACTCCCCGGTCGCTCCCCGCGCATTGGCAAAGAGAGGTTGCACGATGCTCCACCGTGACGCGGCAGCGCGCAGCTTCCGTGGGGGATATGCGCGGAGCATACACTTTCGTCAGGTTCGAGAGCGGTTTCGCGCGCCGGGTTCCGCAATGATGGCCCTTGGCTTGGTCGTGCGGGTATACGCGGTGCTGCTCCTTGCCGCCTGCGCTACAGCGACCTACGAAAGACCCGGCCCGGTCGATGAAACCGCGTTGCGGGCACGAGCCGAGAGCATCGAGGAGGAGGGCATTCGTGTTTCTGCCGTGATCCCCACCTACGAGGAAAGCCAGACGCTGTTCGGAATTGATCTGGCGAAGAAAAGTATCCAACCGGTATGGCTCGAGATCGAAAACAACACCGACCGTCAGATTCAGTTCCTGCCGACGGGACTGGATCCCGAGTATTTTTCTCCGCTGGAAGTGGCCTTCGGGTTTCACAACGAGTTTGCCCGTGACGCCCGCTCACAACTCGACGAGCACATCGAGAGTATGGGGTTTCGCCAGCGTGTCGATCCACACTCCGGGCAGTCCGGCTTCATTTTCACCAACGAGGACCGTCAGAGTAAATGGGTTACGGTCGACCTCATAGGCGACAAGTGGACCAAATCCTTTACTCTGGTTGTCCCAACCCCGGATCGCCTGGTCGATGATGGCTATTACGAACGGTTGGAGCGGGAAATAGCAAAATCGGATCGCGTTCTGGTCGACGACTTGTCCCGATTGCGCGAACTTCTGGAGAACCTGCCTTGCTGCACGATAAATAAACAGGGAATGCAGAGTGAGCCCTTGAACGTAGTAATAATCGGGAAGATTGACTATACAGGCGCCGCATTCGTGCGTCGGAATTATCGGATGTCGCCTGTTTCTGCGCAGTACCTGTTCGGCCGCCCCCAGGATGTTTCTGTTGCCAAATTCGATCGCTGGGCGCCTGCCCAGCCGCAAGTCATGCGCGGCTGGCTAACGAATATCCGCTTTCGCGGGCAACCCGTCTGGATCGGCCAGGTAAGTATGCCGTTCGGCGGGCGTTTTGCCGAGAAGTCCGAAAGCGGCGCGAGCCTTCCAATCGATCCGGACGTAGACGAAGCCCGGAACGCGCTGGTCGCGGACATGATCTACTCGCAATCCCTCGTCAAGCTCGGGTTCGTCAAGGGGGTGGGAACCACAAAGTCCTCGGAACTTCGCACGACTCCTGGCGGCCGAGCATATCACACCGATGGGCTGCGATCCGTGCTCTTTTTCGGGCGGAAACCGCTGTCGATCTCGCAAATTCAATTCCTGGAATGGGAGCCCCTCGTCGACCACTATCGGAAACAGTTGGACGCCCCAGGACCGACGGCTGGACCCTGAGAAAACCGTTTGCGTTGGGTACGCGTAACCGGGGCCGGGCCAGTTGCGGTTGCCGCGACTCGGCCTTCCTGCCGCGTCGAAGGCAGTCGTTAGAGTGCCACCACGAGCCTGACCCAGAGATAGG
>JAHEIA010000190.1 GCA_024639625.1 Chromatiales bacterium | reverse complement strand
CGAACACCTCGGCGTGTTCAAGAAACTCACCCTGTTCTATCAGCGCGCTGAATCGATCGCGGTCGATAAAGTAGTAATCGCGCCCGTCCACCTCTCCTGGACGCCGCGGACGGGTGGTGTGGGACACCGACACACAGACCCCGGGGTCCGCCCGCACCAACTCCCGCAGCAGGCTCGTCTTACCGGCCCCGGAAGGGGCGGAAACGATGAACAATGTGCCCTCCGCCGCGGGATCCATGTTGCTCTTCTGCCCCATGTCCATCATTCGATATTCTGCACTTGCTCGCGCATCTGCTCGATTGCGACCTTCATCTCCACGGCGACTCGGGTAAGCTCGACGTCGCTCGATTTCGAACCCAGGGTGTTGGCTTCGCGATTTAGCTCCTGCATTAGAAAATCGAGTCGCCTGCCCACAGGCTTGTTCTGTTGCAGGGTTAATTCCACCTCTTCGAGATGGGCAGCTAGCCGGTCCATCTCCTCATCGACATCCAGGCGTTGTGCGAGCAGTGCCATTTCCTGTTCGAGGCGCGTCTCGTCCAGGTCGGCCAGTACTTCCTGCAAGCGATCCCGGATCCTGCTGCGCACTTCCTTCAGCACCTGAGGCATACGCGCCCGCGCCCGGGTTACTAACTCTCGCATGCTTGCGCAGCGCTGGGAAATGATCTCCACTAGACGAGCCCCTTCGCGGCGGCGCACCTCAAGTAACCGATCCAGGGTCTCGTCCAGCACGGCCAGGGCCTGCTCCTGAACCGGCGACAAATCGCGCTCTGCCGCTTCCAGTACCCCCGGCCAGCGCATGATCTCCCAGGCGTCCACTTGGGTCTCGGCTCCGGCTAGCGAAGCGACCTCGTTACAGGCATCGACCAGCTGCAGAACCAGCGAAAGGTTTACCCGCAACCCCTCGGCTCCGGCCGACCCTCTGGCGTAACGCAGTCCGCAATCGATCTTGCCTCTGCCGAGCTGCTTCGCGAGCCGTTCGCGCACTGCCGGTTCCAAGCCCCTCAGCTCTTCGGGCAGGCGCACGAAGGCCTCGAGAAATCGATGATTCACCGAGCGCAGCTCCCAAATGAATTCGCCAAGGTCGCCGCGGTGCTCGCTGCGGGCAAAAGCCGTCATACTGCATACCATGGTCAACCTTCCTCGTTGCGTTCGTGGGGCGGGGCACGCCGGAGTAACTAGTGTCAGGCGAGAGCGACACAGCAACAGAACCATGTCACCTGCCGGATTCGCTATTATAAGGGCAGGGAACCAATTGCATACCGGCGGAAGCGAAACGCCCACGTCGGCTTCGCAGCAGCTTTAGAGACCCCTGATGAGCAAGCTACGATTCGAAACCGCGAGTTCGAGCCGAGTAGGGAATCGCCGAGTCAACCAGGACCGATGCGCGATCGTTCAAGACGGCGACGACCTGTTTTTGGTATTGGCCGACGGTATGGGGGGCCAACCAAAAGGGGAAGAGGCCGCGCGCATTCTGGTGGATACCTGCTGCGATGTATTCCGCAAATCCGCCAAGCCCATCACCCGACAGCGAGACTTTCTGCGCACAGCGCTCAACCAATCCCATGCCCTGATCTCGCGCTACGGGCGCCGGTTCGCCCCGCCCATCGACCCCCGCACGACCGCGGTACTGCTCGTTGTTTGCGGGACGACGGCAAGCTGGGCCCATGTGGGGGACAGTCGGCTGTACCTGTTTCGCAGCGACCAAGAGCCGTGGCATACGGAAGACCACTCCTACGTGCGAGAACTCTTCCGGGAAGGCGGCCTCTCGGAAGAGGAGTGCGCCACTCATCCGCTGCGCAACTTTGTCACCCGCAGCGTAGGCGGCATCGCTGAACCCGAGGTCGAAGCGAGCATTGAGGGTCCCCGGGAACTGTATCCCGGAGACATCTTGCTGCTGTGCTCGGACGGCCTCTGGGGACCCCTCTCGGAAACGCGTATCCACCAATGGATCGCGGATCCCGCGCTGCAACTGCCGACCGCGCTAGAGCGTATGGTCGCCGACGCAGAAAGCACCGCGCAGCCGGTGAGCGACAATGTCACAGCGGCGGTACTGCGTCTCGTCGAGACGTAGGCACTGCAAGCCGGCGAGCAGCAGGCGGAGGGTATGTTCCTCCTGCTGCTTACCAGACCCCGGCAAAACTGGCACAATTGGCGCCCGAACAGCCCTCCACCTTAAAGAGCAGGCCCGGCACGGCGCCGGGCCTGCCCGCACCGCATCAGGAGATGTAGGCGTTATGAGACCGTCCGCCCGGAAAGCCGATGAACTGCGACCAATTCGACTTACGCGTCATTTCACCCGCCACGCAGAGGGTTCGGTGCTGGTCGAGTTCGGCGCGACCAAGGTTCTGTGCAACGCAAGCGTGGAGGAACGAGTTCCGCGGTTTCTGCTCGGCTCGGGTCAAGGTTGGGTAACGGCCGAATATGGCATGCTGCCCCGATCCACGTCGCAACGAATGGGCCGCGAAGCGGCACGCGGCAAGCAAGGCGGACGGACCCTGGAGATCCAACGCCTGATCGGACGTTCGCTACGCGGGGCGCTAGATCTGGAGGCGCTCGGTGAGCGCACCATTACCCTAGACTGCGACGTCATCCAGGCGGACGGCGGCACGCGAACCGCGGCGATCACCGGGGCCTGCGTAGCGCTTTGCGATGCCCTTGCATTTCTGCGGGACAACGGGTTGCTGACTGCCGACCCTTTGCGATCCATGGTGGCTTCCGTCTCGGTCGGGATCTTTGGGGGGGTGCCCGTATTGGATCTGGACTACGCGGAGGACGCGAATGCCGAAACCGACATGAACGTGGTCATGAACGACGCCGGCGCCTTTATCGAAGTCCAGGGCACGGCAGAAGGCCACCCGTTTTCCAAACCGGAACTCGAGGCGATGTTGGAGCTGGCCCGCGGAGGGATCAAGCAGATCATCGACCGGCAGAGAGAAGTGCTCGCAGGCGAGGAGGCAGCACAATGAGCCCACACCATCGTGGAGAGCGCATCGTTCTGGCGAGCAACAATCCGGGCAAGGTACGGGAAATCAATCAGTTGCTGTCGGCGCAGCAGATCTCGGTGGTTCCGCAGTCGGATTTCAGCGTTCCCGAGGCGGACGAAACCGGGTTGAGTTTCGTCGAGAACGCCATCTTAAAGGCACGCAACGCGGCCCAGCATAGCGGCCTGCCGGCAATTGCCGACGACTCTGGAATCGAGGTCGACGCCCTGAACGGTGCACCCGGCATCTACTCGGCGCGCTACGCGGGCGAGGGAGCTAGCGATCGCGAAAATCTGGAACGACTGCTGCGCGAACTAACGGGGGTGCCCAAATCCCAGCGCAAGGCCCGCTTTCAGTGCGTCATGGTCTACATGCGGCACGCAGAAGACCCCACCCCATTGATCTGCCAGGGCACCTGGGAGGGCTGGATCAGCGAACAGCCGAGCGGAGAAAACGGTTTCGGATACGATCCGGTCTTCTTCGTGCCCACCCACGACTGCACCTCCGCGGCATTGCCGCCCGAAGTGAAGAACCGGCTCAGCCACCGTGGACAGGCGCTGCAGCAGTTGCTGGCGGCATTGTCTGCCTGAGTGTTCCGCCGCTCCAGCGGTTCGACGCGCTTGGCTACCCAAGCATAGGACGAAGGCGCTGCGAAAGCACCGACGGCGAACCGGGGCAAAGTCCTCTTCAGGGGGCTGAGGTTATCACGTCCGCATAGAGTTGTTGGATTCGATCGACCACCGGGTCGATCAAGAAATGCTCGAAGAACCGCCGGCGCCCCGCCTCCCCCAGGGACTCACGCAACGAGACATCTGCGGCGAGTTTGGATAGCGCGCGGGCCAATGCATCGGGCTGACCCGGAGGAACCAGCAGCGCGGTCTCGCCATCGCGCGCGACCCAAGCGACTCCGGAACCCGGGATAGCGCTGGCCACCACCGGCTTACCGTAGCGCATCGCCTCCGTGAGAACGATGCCGAACGATTCAGTGCGCTCGATGGATGGAAGCGCCAGACAATCGCAACTGCAGATCAGCGCGTGCAGGGCAGCTCCACGGACGTCTCCCGCCAGGGTCACCCGATCTGCGACACCCATCTCCGCGATCAGCTTCTCGAGACCACCACGCATCGGGCCCTCGCCTGCGATCACAATCCTGCCGGGTATCTTCGGCGCTGCTCGGACCAGGACTCCATGGCCTTTGAAGTAGGCCAAGCGGCCGATCGAGAGCACACGCAGCGACGTACTGTTTCCCCACCAGCGCTCTCCCGCGTCAACCAATGCCTGATCATCCGGTAGCGCCAATCGCTCCGCGTCCAGCCCATAGGGGATCACCGCACACTTCGAGCGCCAGGGTGTCAGCGCCGGACTCGCATCAAGATAGGGGGGTGAGGTGAGGATTACACGGTCGCAACGGCGAAGTATCGCCCTCTCCCAGGGCCGGTACAGCGGATAAGCCCATACGATGCGCCGATCGAACTCGGAACCCGCCACGTCGGAGTGCCAGTGGATTACGCTGGGGATGCGACGGGCCTGTGGATCCAGGAGCGTCCAAAACGCCGAGGTGTTCGGCACGTGCAGATGCAAGAGATCCGGACGAAATTGCCGCAACAGCCGACCGAGGTGGTAGGGGAATGCCGGCGCCAGTGGTGCATATAGGACTTGGCCGTGAGTGCGGACCCGGCGGATGGGCACGCCGTCGACCGTTTCATCCGCCGTACTGCGTCCTCGCTGGTGGTCATGGACGATTGCGCTGACCTCGACGCCCCGCGTTTGCAGCCGCGGCAACAACTCCGCCATGAAGTTCTCAATGCCGCCGGAAAACGGCGGATAGTACTTGCCGATGTGCAATACCCGCATCGTTAGCTGACACCCTGGATGGCACTGCGCATCTGGTCGAGGAAGACTTCTTTTCCGAAATCCGCTGCCCGACGCTCGCAGGATGCCCGCATCGCGAGCGCCCTCGCTGGCGTCAGCTGCCGGACCGCAGTTTCGACGTCATCGGCGGTAAAATCGGGCTCCAACAGCATTCCGGTTTCTCCTGGGATCATAGTCTCCAAGAGGCCCCCTTCCGCGACCCCGATCACCGGTTTTCCCGCGGCCAGGGATTCCAGGGGAGACATCCCGAAATCTTCGTCCAAAGGCACGTAGAGCGACGCCACGGCGTTGCCCACCAATCTGCGCAGCGCGTCTTCGTCGAGCCAACCCGTGAACTCAATGTTTTTCGCACCCGCTGCTATCCGGCGCAGTCTTGTGAGCTCACTGCCGCCCGAAGCCACTACCAGGCGCCTCTCCGGGATGCGCACGAAGGCTTCCACGATACGGTCCACGCGCTTGTACGGTTCCAGTCTCGCGGTGGACAAGTAGTAGTCTTCCTGGGCGATCCAGCAAAAACCGTCACGATCGCAAAACGGGTGCACAACCGTCGACTCCACGCCAAGGAATCTGCGCAGCCGCTGCTGTACGTTGCGCGAGTTCGCCAGTACGCGGTCCATGGCCGCTACCGCCCTCTCGTAGCGCGGCTGGACGTACTTGATCAGGGCGTGCAACGCCGGGCGTTGCCAAGCTGGTAACCGCTCCAGGTAGTATTCCTTCAAGTCGTACGCGAAACGCGGAAGGTTGTGACAATAATAAAGATTCGCCTGGCCGGGCCGCTGGTGTACCGCCACCGGGGCATAGTTGCCGCTATACAGCGCCCAATCGAACTCCTTGGCAAAAACGGTCTGCGACCGAAAGGCCCGCAGAGTTTTTACGATCCGTACTGGAACCCGGTCTGCCATCACCGCGAGATCGAGCATTTCAATCGCGTTCAGGTCTGCGGCCGAAAACACATCTCTGTCTACGCAGGCGGTGCATAGCGCGGTGTTTTCGATGTTTCCCGCCAATTCCAGCGCTACCCTTTCCGCCCCTCCTTTTACGATCAGGTAGTCGTACAGCAGCAGACCTTTTTTGCTCAACTCTCCTGTACTCTCATTGTGCAGGATTGGCGGTGCTTGGCGCCTCTGCCGAAATGCCGAGCCCGTTCTCTGGTTTCCTCTCCTCGGCCTTGCCCTGGCTGATCAACTCGCGCATGAAGTTTGCGCCAGCCGTGTCGAAGCGTTTCTGTGCCTCCGCATACAACATCAGATCCAATTGATTGTTCTCATAGATGTTGTCCAGGAAAGGCACATGTTCGTGTTTTTTCAGTCCATGCTTGGTGATCTTTGTATTCAAAGTCGGAGCAGCGTTCGGCAATGGCAGCCCGTGCTTGTGCGCGAATAATACAAGCGACATCTCGAATTGCTCCGTAAGCCCGACGAAATCCATCTTTCCCAGATAGTTCAAGGCCGAGTCGAGGCGATCCTGATCTTTCATATCCGCATAGGGCTTGCCCGAATTTGCTACCAGGTAGCGGGTTTGCGCATTGTTGATCGCGTTGTTGAATTCCGCCATATCGAATATCTTTCCCGGATCTGAACAAGCCACCAACCGACGATGCAAAAAATCTGTTTTAT
>JAHEIA010000626.1 GCA_024639625.1 Chromatiales bacterium | reverse complement strand
TTACCTACTGCGCGGCGGTTTTCTCGATGGCAGAGACGGGTTCATTTTTTGCTGCATGAAGGCCGAGTACCAGCGGATGATTAGCATCAAGAAATACGACGGTCGTCGTAAACCCTCAGTATCTTGAGCACTCAATACACAGACTATCGGTACGTTGGCTGCGAACATTGGGATCCGGGGTTCGCGCGGTTTCTTGGTGAAGTGGTTTCCGGATTGTCTGGTGTTCGGTCGATCTGCGAGTTGGGCTGTGGCAACGGTGCCCTGGCTCACCTGTTGGGTGACAAAGGTTTCCGTGTAGTCGGAGTGGATGCCTCTATGAGTGGCATCGAGCAGGCGCGGAGCTGCGGTGGACCCGGAGCCTTCCGTCGCGAGAATATCGACGGGCGGACCGGTACACGATTGCGCGATCTGGGCAGCTTTGATTTGGTACTCAGCAGTGAAGTAATTGAGCATCTTTATCGTCCCTGTGAGCTTATTGAGGCGGCTCATTCCCTATTGCGTCCTGGTGGGTGGTTGGTCTTGACGACGCCTTACCATGGATACTGGAAGTATTTGGCATTGGCCGCTGCCGGGAGCATGGATCGGCACCTGAATCCGAACTGGGATGGGGGACATATCAAGTTCTTCAGCGTTCGGACCCTTCGCCAGCTGGTGCAAGCGCATGGATTTTCCGTAACCCGATTCGTGTGTCACGGGCGTCTTCCCGGTCTATGGAAGCGCATGATCTGCATTGCGTCGAAAGCGGGCCACCGGTAACCGTGATATTCCTCGGTCTCAATGCGTTTCACGGAGATGCTTCCGCGTGTCTCATCGTCGACGGACAGCTTGTCGCAGCAGCGGAAGAAGAACGCTTCCGCCGCATCAAACATTGGGCGGGATTCCCCGCCGAATCGATTCGTTTCTGCCTGGAGCACGCCGGCGTCGACTTGAGCGATGTCGACCATGTCGCCGTTAACCAGGACCAGAAAGCGCATTTCTGGCGCAAGGCGGTCTTCTCGGCGTGCACCTTGCCCAACCCCGCTCTTGTGCTGGATCGGCTTCGCAACAAGCAGCGCAGAGCCAGAGTGCGGGATCAATTGGTGTCCACATTTCCAGGCGCTGGGTTCGCGGGGGAAGTTCATCCAGTGGAGCACCACAAGGCCCACCTGGCATCCGCATTTCACGTGTCGCCCTTCGATGAGGCGGCAGTCGTCTCGGTCGATGGATTCGGAGATTTTGCCAGCACTGCATGGGGTATTGGTCGCGGGAATCGGCTCGACGCCGACGAGCGGATTTTTTTCCCGCATTCGCTGGGTATTTTCTACCAGGCGCTGACCCAGTTCCTTGGTTTTCCTCGTTATGGCGATGAATACAAGGTGATGGGCCTTGCCCCGTACGGCGAGCCCGTCTGGCGGGACTCGATGCGAGAGATCCTGTCGTTGAAATCGGAAGGCCGGTTCGCGCTCAATCTGAGCTACTTCCGCCACCATCGCGAGCGTATTGCGTTTTCCTGGGAGGAGGGCGAGCCGCGCTTCGCGCAGCTGTTCTCGGAGCGGCTCGAACGCTTGTTGGGCCCGAAACGCAAACAGGACGAGCCGATCGCACAGTACCACCGGGACCTGGCACGCTCGGTACAAGAGCGTTATGAGGAGGCCTTTTTTCACCTGCTGAACCGGCTCTATGAGAGAAACGGTTTGGATAACCTGGTGCTTGCCGGAGGGTGCGCAATGAATTCGGTCGCCAACGGAAAGGTATTTCGTAAGACGCCGTTCCGAAATCTTTATGTGCAGCCCGCGGCGGGGGATGCAGGTGGTGCGATCGGTGCGGCCTTTAGTTTGTGGCATCAATTGAACCCGGACGCCCCGCGGTTTCGCATGGATCATGCTTACTGGGGCCCCGCGTTCGACGATGCAGCAGTCTCCACTGTGCTGGACGAACACGCCGATCGGTTGACGCGAGAGGGTTGTGCGGTCGAGCATGCCCTGACCGACGAGGCGCTGCTTTCCCGAACCGTCGATGTGATCAAGGGG
>JAHEIA010000189.1 GCA_024639625.1 Chromatiales bacterium | reverse complement strand
AAATGGAAGGCATGGATCGTGGATTGGCGTACCAGTTGGCACGCCAAGGTGTGGTCACCATGGAGGACCTGGCCGAGCAGTCGGTCGACGAGTTGTTGGAGATCGGTGAGCTGGACGAGGAACGAGCCGCCAGCCTGATTATGACCGCCCGCGCGCCGTGGTTTGCGGAAGATCAGCAAGGCTAGAGGCCACGAGGAGGCCTTCCAATATGAGTGAAGTGACGGTAAAGCAACTAGCGGAAGTCGTTGGTATCCCGGTCGACCGCCTGCTCGGACAGCTGCAAGACGCCGGCTTGTCGAAAGACAGTCCGGAAGCGTCGATCACCGAGCAGGAAAAGATGCAGCTACTCGGGCACCTGCGACGCAGCCACGGGAAACAGGAAGAGGCCGAGGCAGCCGCGCCACGCAAGATCACACTCAAACGCAAGGTTGTCAGCGAGCTGAGCCAGCCGGTAGCGCAGGCGCGTACCGGGCGCTCCACCATGCGTGGCCCGGCCCAATCCCGCGCCAAGACCGTGAGCGTGGAAGTCAGGCGCAAACGCACCTACGTCAAGCGCAGCACGATCGCGGACGAACCGGGTAAGGCGGAAGATCTCGAGGCGGCGCGCAAAGCGCTGGCTGACCAGGAAGAGCAGCGCAGACTCATGGAGGAGGAATATGAAGCGCGGCAGGCCGCCGAAGAAGCCAAGCGCAAGGCCGAAGAAGAGGCCAAATTGCAGCAGGCCGAGGAAGAGGCCCGACGCAAGGCCGAGGCTGAGGCGCTAAGGGTTGAGGAAGAGGCCAAGCGCCTGGCGGAGGAAGAATCGCGCCGCAAGCGCGAGGAAGACGAACGCAAACGGGTCGCTGCCGAACGGGTAGCGAAGAAACCGCGTAAGAAGGAACGCACTCGCGACTCCGATGCGGCTGAGGAGTCCACTCGTTATGGTCGCCAGGAACTGCACGTCGCCGAGGAGAAGCGCGGCCGACGCAAGAAGAAACCGCCGCGGCGTCCGGCGCAGCAAGTCGAGACCGAGCACGGTTTCGTGAGGCCGACCGCCCCCATCGTGCACGAGGTCCCGGTTCCGGAGGCGATCACGGTGTCGGATCTGGCGCAGCGGATGTCAATCAAGGCAACGGAAGTGATCAAGCAGCTGATGCAGTTGGGCGTGATGACGACCATCAATCAGACCCTGGACCGTGATACTGCTACCTTGGTGGTCGAAGAGATGGGCCACAAAGCAGTTGCACAGAAGGGTGAGGATGTCGAGGCGGATTTGCTCGGTGGTTTGCCCGAAGGAGAGAACATCAAAGCACGAGCGCCGGTAGTCACCATCATGGGCCATGTCGACCACGGCAAGACTTCGCTGCTCGACTATATCCGTTCGAGTCGTGTCGCGGCCGGGGAGGCGGGAGGGATTACGCAACATATCGGCGCCTATCACGTGCGCACCGAGAAGGGCACGATCAGCTTTCTTGATACGCCCGGGCACGCGGCCTTCAGCGCCATGCGGGCCCGCGGTGCGCAGGTTACCGACATCGTGATTCTGGTTGTTGCGGCGGATGACGGTGTAAAGCCGCAGACCATTGAAGCCATTCAACATGCCAAAGCCGCCGAAGTGCCGATGATCGTGGCGGTGAACAAGATCGACAAGCCCGAGGCACAACCGGATCGGGTGATGCAGGAACTGGTGCAGCAGCAGGTGATCCCTGAGGACTGGGGTGGCGACACCATGTTCGTGCAGGTATCGGCGAAGACCGGTGACGGGATCAACGAGCTGCTCGATGCAATCCTGTTGCAGGCGGAGATTCTGGAACTGCGGGCGCCGGTCGACGGAGCAGCCCGTGGCGCCATCGTCGAGTCGAGTCTCGACAAGGGCCGCGGGCCGGTGGCAACCGTGTTGGTGCAATCGGGGACCCTGCGGCGCGGTGATGTCATCGTAAGCGGTCAGGAATTTGGCCGCATTCGCGTGATGTTCGACGAAAAAGGAAAACAGGTGAAAGAGGCGGGTCCGTCAACCCCGGTTCAGGTGGTGGGACTTTCGGCAACTCCCGCCGCAGGCGATGACGTCGTCGTTATGCCGGATGAGAAGAGGGCCCGGGAAGTGGCGCTGCTGCGCCAGGACAAGGAACGCGACTCCAAGATGGCGGCACAGAAGGCAGCCAAGTTGGACGAGCTGTTTTCCCAAATGGCCGAGGGCGAGATCGAACACGTCAACCTGATTATCAAGGCCGATGTCCAGGGAAGCGTCGAGGCGCTGCGGGATTCCCTGACCAAGGTATCCACCGATGAAGTCAAGGTGCGAGTCGTAGCCGCGGGGGTGGGTGGGATCAACGAATCGGACGCCAACCTCGCGCTTACCTCTAATGCGATCATCATCGGCTTCAACGTCCGCGCGGATGCGGCGGCGCGTCGGGTGATCGAAGAAAAAGGATTGGATCTGCGCTACTACAGTGTGATCTACGAGGTGATCGACGATGTCAAAAAAGCGATTTCCGGCCTGCTGTCGCCCGAGGTCCGGGAAGAGATCATCGGGCTTGCCGAGGTGCGCGACGTCTTCCGTTCCTCCAAACTTGGTGCAATTGCCGGGTGCATGGTGGCCGAGGGCTCCGTCAAGCGCAACAACCCGATCCGGGTGCTGCGCGACAATGTCGTGGTCTACGAGGGCACCTTGGAATCGTTGCGCCGCTTCAAAGACGACGTCGGCGAAGTAAAGGCAGGGACGGAGTGCGGAATCGGGGTCAAGAACTATAATGACGTGAAGGTGGGCGATCACATCGAAGTGTTCGAGCGCACCGAGACGGCGCGGGAAATTTAAGCGGCGCCGACACCGATGCCAAGGGAGTTTAGCCGAAGCGAACGAGTGGGTAGCGAGATCCAGCGCGATCTGGCCGAGCTGATCCACACCCAGTTACGAGATCCCCGCCTTGGGATGGTGACGGTGCAAGAAGTCCGGGTGGCGCGGGATTTCGCCGTTGCCCGGGTCTTTTTTACCTCCATGGGGGGCACCCTAGAGCCGGCTGGCGCTGCCGATGTTCTGAACCATGCCGCCGGTCATTTGCGCCACCTGCTGGGACGGCGGATGCGTATGCGCACCGTTCCCGAACTGCGTTTCGAATTCGATGAATCGGTCGAGCGCGGCATGCGGCTGTCCGCCTTGATCGATGAGGCTGTGCAGTCCGATTCCGATAAATCCGGATAATCAGATAGACAAATTATGGGACGCCGCCGTCAGTCGGGACGCTCGGTCACCGGCATTCTGCTGTTGAACAAGCCGATCGGCATCACTTCCAACGACGCGTTGCAGAAGGTGAAGCGGCTGTATCGCGCCCGCAAAGCGGGGCATACTGGCAGCCTGGATCCGCTTGCCGATGGTCTATTGCCGATCTGCATGGGGGCCGCGACCAAGGTGTCGGCTTTCCTCCTCGATGCCGATAAACGCTACCGGGTGTGGATACGCCTGGGTGTGCGCACAACGACCGGGGACCGCGAGGGCGAGGTCGTGGAAACACGACCCACAGCCGGCATCACCGAAGCCGAGGTGCGCCGGGTGCTGCAGGGCTTCGTAGGCGATATCGAGCAGATTCCGCCAATGTATTCCGCGCTGAAGCATAAGGGGCAGCGGCTCTATACGTTGGCACGCCAGGGCGTGGAAGTAGAGCGAGATCCAAGGCTCATCACCATTTATGCGCTGAGTCCGCTGCGCATCGAGTTGCCGGACGTCCAGATGGACGTACACTGCAGCAAGGGAACCTATGTCCGTACCCTTGCAGAAGACATCGGAGAGGTCCTCGATTGCGGTGCCCATGTGACTGATCTGACACGGACCGCCGTCGGGCCGTTTGATGCGGAACGGTTGGTCGAGATGGCCGATCTCGAGGCACTATTCGCGAGCCGAGATTCGCGGGCCCTGGACGAACTGCTACTGCCGGTGGACAGCGCGTTGCAGGATTGGCCGGCAGTCTATCTTTCGGAAGACACGGCGTACTACCTGCGCGCCGGGCAGCCGGTGCTGGTACCTCGAGCACCGACCGCGGGTTGGGTGCGGCTGTATACCAGTGACCGCAGGTTCATGGGTGCCGGTGAGATTCAGGATGACGGTCGTGTGGCTCCGAGGCGACTGATGGAGTCTGGCTGATGCCGGTGCCCCGCGGCGATCGTCCGAGCGCCAAGCATCGCGAGTTTGCGAAACCGGAACAAAGCCCGCATACTTCTCGCCCAATGCCGGACAGGGTTCTGCACCAAAGCGTAGAAATCACGCAAAATCAAACAACTGGCCAGGCAGCCTGAACTCATTGTTGGGTTGTCGTAACAGCGTCGCGGATGACTGCATTAGGGTGATGGTCATACGCTTCCGGCCTTCGTGAGTACCTGAGATCAGAGGAGTTACCCAGGATGACAATGAGCGCAAGTGACAAACAGACGATTGTCGAAGAATACAAGCGTGGACCGAGCGATACCGGTTCTCCCGAAGTGCAGGTTGCGCTGCTTACCGCCCGGATCAAGCAACTCACCGAGCATTTCCAGACCCACAAGCACGATCACCATTCCCGACAGGGATTGGTGCGTATGGTGAATTCCAGGCGCAAACTGTTGGATTATCTGAAACGCAAAGATCTGGAGCGCTACCGTACGCTGATTTCCCAACTCGGGTTGCGTCGTTGAGCCTGTCGGCACCATTTCGCGAGGATTAGAAAGTGGCCTTAATCAAGAAATCGTTCCAATACGGTGAGCACACCGTGACCTTGGAGACCGGCGAGATCGCTCGGCAAGCCGATGGTGCAGTGTGGGTCAACATGGGAGACACCGTCGTCCTAGTTACGGTGGTAGCGAGCAAGAACGCGGTCGAGGGCCGTGATTTCTTCCCCATGACCGTGGATTACCAGGAGAAGACCTATGCTGCAGGGCGCATTCCCGGTGGCTTTTTTCGCCGTGAGGGGCGACCGAGCGAGAAGGAGATCCTGACCTCGCGCTTGATCGATCGCCCGTTGCGTCCGCTGTTTCCCAAGGGCTTTACCAACGAAGTGCAGATCATCGCCACGGTGAAGTCACTGAATCCCCAAGTGGACCCGGAGGTCCCTTCCCTGCTCGGTGCTTCGGCTGCGCTGGCGATTTCGGGATTGCCGTTCAACGGCCCGGTCGGCGCGGTACGCATTGGCTACCGGGACGGCGCCTATCTGGTCAACCCCCCGTACACCGGGCTGAGCGAAGAGTCCGACTTGGACCTAGTGGTTGCCGGAACCGAAAACGCGGTGTTGATGGTGGAATCCGAGGCGCGGCAGCTTCCTGAAGAGGTACTGCTCGGGGCTGTCTTGTTCGGACATGAGCAGATGCAGGTTGCGATCCAGACCATCAAAGAGTTGGCCGCGGAAGTCAGCAAACCGCCGTTCGCGTGGACAGCGCCGGCCGAGGACCCCGAACTTGCGCTCGCGGTGGAGCGCGAAGCCGGCGCCGGCATCGGCGAGGCCTACCGCATTGCCGACAAGATGCAGCGTTACGACCGTCTCGACGAGGTCGCCGCAGCGACGCTTGGCAAACTCTGTGGGGAGCCAGAAGGGCAACCCCGCTGGGACGAGCAGCAGGTCAAGGGCGCGCTGGAGAAACTCAAGAAGAAGATTGTGCGCGGGCGCATCCTGGCGGGTGAACCGCGTATCGATGGACGCGATACCAAAACGGTCCGTCCGATTACGATCCGCACCGGGGTACTGCCGCGAACCCATGGTTCCGCGCTCTTCACCCGTGGCGAGACGCAGGCACTGGTGGTTACGACCTTAGGCACGGAGCGTGATTCGCAGATTATCGATGCGCTTGAAGGCGAGCGTCGCGAGCCCTTCATGCTGCACTATAACTTCCCGCCGTTCTGCGTTGGAGAGACTGGGCGCGTGGGTAGCCCGAAGCGCCGCGAAATCGGCCATGGACGCTTGGCCAAGCGCGGGGTCCTGGCCGCCATGCCGGGACTTGCGAACTTCCCCTACTCGATCCGCGTGGTGTCCGAGATCACGGAGTCCAACGGTTCGAGTTCGATGGCGAGTGTCTGCGGAACCAGCCTGTCCCTAATGGACGCAGGTGTTCCAATCCAGTCTCCGGTAGCGGGTGTGGCGATGGGTCTGATCAAGGAGGCCGACGCGTTTGCCGTCCTTACCGACATCATGGGTGATGAGGACCACCTGGGGGATATGGATTTCAAAGTGGCGGGCACGCAGAGCGGAATCAATGCCCTGCAGATGGATATCAAGATCCAGGGCATCACCAAGGAGATCATGGAAATCGCTTTGGCGCAGGCCAAAGACGGACGGTTGCACATCCTTGGGGAGATGAACAAGGTCATCGATACGCATCGTGCGCAGATGTCCGAGCATGCACCGCGGATCATCGAGCTCAAGATCGACCCGGAGAAGATTCGCGACGTGATCGGCAAGGGTGGTACAACCATTCGGTCAATTACCGAGGAAACGGGCGCCACGATTGATGTCACGGACGATGGCGTGGTAAAGATCTTTTCCACGCCA